>JBGSXK010000600.1:0-7018 GCA_041751455.1 Anaerolineae bacterium | reverse complement strand
CTTTCACCAGGATTGATGACTGTGTATAGCGATGTCGTACTGCCCAATCTGGGCTTTGGAATGGAAGAAGGCCGGGTGCTTGCCTGGCTGAAGCAGCCGGGAGACCCGGTGCACAAAGGGGATGCGCTGGTCGAGGTGGAGAGCGACAAAACCACTGTGGAACTGGAAGCATTGACCGATGGTGTGCTGGACGAGATTCTCGTCCCCGGTGATAGCGTTGTGGCAGTAGGCAGTGTGCTGGCGCGTATCCGGCGTGGGGAAGATGCCCCGGAAGTCATACCGACCTTGCAGCAGGTTACGACTCTTCAGGCTGCGTCTGCCACCAGCGAACCACTGCAAGCCTCACCGCTGGCACGGCGGCTGGCGCAGGAACATGGTCTTGAGCTGGCCGCGATCAGCGGCAGTGGACGGGGCGGACGGATTACGCGCGAAGATGTGGAAGCCGTGATCGGCGGGAAAAACGGCGCGAAAGCGCTGGCTGCGCCCGCGGTGCGCAGGTTGGCGCTTGATCACGGTATCGACCTGCAAAACCTCAAAGGTACAGGCAGGGGTGGGCGTGTGACCCGCGCAGATGTGGAAGCGGCGCGAGTAGCACATGAAGTGCAGCCCGCTGTTGTGCCCCAGCCTGATTCGGTTTCTGCTCCGGCAGTGGCCAGCCCAGCCCCGGCTTATGCAGGTGAGCGCGAGGAAGTGGTGCTGTCGTCGATGCGCAGGACGATTGCACGCCGCCTGGCGCAGAGCATGAACGATATGCCGCATTTTTACGTCACGGGCGAGCTGGATTTCACAAATGCGCTTAAGGTGCTGCCGGAGAGCATCGGCATCAACACGCTGCTGCTGTACCTGTCTGTGAAAGCACTTCAGGATGTGCCCGACCTGAATGCGACCTTTGAAGATGGCCACCTGTATCATTATCCGCAGGTGAACCTGGGCATGGCTGTGGCACTGCCCGCCGGGTTAATTGTGCCTGTCCTGCATGGGGCAGACGATTTCTCATTGTCGGGCATCGCCAACCGCACCCGCGATCTGGTCAGGCGGGCACGTAACGGCCGCCTGAAGCCGGAGGAAATGCAGGGCGGCACCTTCACCATCAGCAACCTGGGTATTGTGAATCAGATTGACCACTTCACGGCGATCATCAATCCCCCACAGGTCGGCATTTTAGCCATCGGCGCAGTGAAAGAGCGTGTCGTCGTCCATAACGGTGGGCTGCATATCCGCACCACCGCGCACCTGACCCTTTCCGCCGATCACCGCATTGTGGATGGTCTGGTGTCGGCGCGCTTTATCGAGGCATTTGATACGCATTTACAGGCCTTTAAAGGCTGACAAAACATTGCAGGGCGCAGCAGCGTGTAAACTTCTCTGTGGGATGCTGTGCCGCTGCGATCACAACATACAGGAGGAACAAGAACACATGACACAGGCACTGAGCGCAGAACTGCGCCAGCATATGCTCCAGCGAATGCTGGAAATCCGTTACTGCGAGGAGCGCATTCAGGAGCTGTTTCTCGAAAATGTCATTCGCGGCACCACGCACCTGTGCATCGGACAGGAGGCGGTATCGGTAGGCATGGCGGCCAATGTGGACGCGAAACGTGGCGATACCGTGACCTGCACCTATCGCGGGCATGGTCATGCGCTGGCACTGGGGCTGACGCTGAAATCCATGATGGCCGAGATGATGGGCAAGCGCTCTGGTTGCTGCAAGGGTAAAGGCGGCTCGATGCACCTGACCGATATGGAGGTGGGCCTGATCGGCACGTTTGCGATTGTAGGTGCAGGCCTGCCTGTGACCAACGGCGCGGCACTGACAGCGCAGTTGAAAAAGACGGGTGCGGTATCCACCTCGATCTTTGGCGATGGTACGGCCAACATCGGCGCATGGCATGAGGCGGTGAACCTGGCAGCGGTGTGGAAGCTGCCCGCTGTGTTCCTGTGCGAGAATAACCTCTATGGTGAGTATTCCGCCTATCATGAAACCGCCCCTGTAGATCATGTGGCGGATCGTGCCTGTGCCTACAATATCCCTGGCGTGATAGTGGATGGGCAGGACGCGGAGGCAGTTTATTGGGTGGTCAAAGAAGCGTTTGACCGTGCTCGCGCCGGACAGGGGCCCACACTCATCGAAGCCAAGACCTACCGCTATAAAGGCCATTCCCGCAGCGATCCGGCGGCTTACCGTCCGGCGGGCGAACTGGACGAATGGCTGAAGCGCGACCCGATCAATATCCTGGCCGAGCGGATGCTGGCGGACAGCCAGTTGACCGAGGCTAAGTACGCGGACATGAAGGCGGGCGCTGAGAAAATTGTGCAGGAAGCGACAGAATGGGCATTCAACGAACCTGATCCCTCGGTGGATGAGTTGTTCGAGGACATCTGGGTGTAACAAGGGACTGATATGGCAGTTATTACTTATCGTGAAGCAGTGGTACGGGCGCTGGATGAAGAAATGGCACGGGATGAAAACGTGATCTTCTTCGGCGAGGATGTGGGCAAGGCGGGCGGTGTCTTCAAGGTCACGCCCGGCCTGTGGGAGAAATACGGCGATGACCGTGTGCGGGATACGCCAATTTCGGAGAATGCCATCATCGGCGCGGGGATCGGCGCGGCAGTGACCGGACTGCGCCCGGTAGTCGAGTTGATGTTCGCGGATTTCGCCGCGGTGACGCTCGACCAGATTATCAATCAGGCGGCCAAATTCCGCTATATGTCCGGCGGCCAGCTCAAAGTACCGCTGACCATCCGCGCCGCACAGGGGGCGGGGCAGGGCTTCGGCAGCCAGCATTCACAGTGCTGCGAAACATGGTTTATCCACGCGCCGGGGCTGAAGGTGGTTGTGCCCTCGAACCCGGCGGATGTCCTCGGCCTGCTTAAGAGCGCCATCCGCGATGATAACCCGGTGGTGTTTCTGGAACACAAGAGTCAGTACACCGACAAAGGCGAAGTGCCGGATCACGCCGATCATATCGTGCCGCTGGGTGTGGCGAACATCGTGCGGCAGGGCACCGATGTGACCATCGTCGCTATCCAGAACATGGTGAAGGTGGCGCTGGCCGCCGCCGAGGAACTGGCCGGGCAGGGCATCTCCTGTGAGGTGATCGACCCGCGCACCCTTGTGCCGCTGGATATTGAGACGATCATCGAATCGGTGAAGAAGACCGGGCGCTTGATTACCGTTGAAGAAGCGATCCGTGCCGGGGGATGGGGCAGCGAGGTAGCGACCCAGATCACGGAACATGCCATCTGGTATCTGGAAGGGCCTGTCGTGCGCGTGACACTGGGCGCGGGCATTATCCCCTTCAGCGGCGTGCTGGAAGCGGCGCTGCTGCCCAAGAAGGAAGATGTGATTAAGGCAGTGCAGCAGGTCATGGAGCCTTAACAGCGATAAGGTATACGGCACCAGCAAACACACACCTGCTGACTGCTGAGATCGGATCGCTTGAATAATTTTCTCATCGGAAAAGACTTCTATCATGAAAACGATTGTACTGAACGAGCCGGAACAGTTTGTGCTGACTGACACCCCGGAGCCAGAAGCGCTTGCGCCCGGTGAGGCGCTGGTGCGGGTGCGCAATATCGGCATCTGTGGCACGGATTTACATGCGTTCAAAGGCCGCCAACCCTTCTTCAGCTACCCGCGCATCCTCGGCCATGAGCTGGGCGTGGAGGTGGTGGACGTGGGGCCGAATGATCGCGGCCTGCAAGTGGGCGATAAATGCTCTGTGGAGCCATATCTTAACTGCGGCCAGTGTATCGCCTGCCGCCGGGGCAGAACCAACTGCTGCACGACGCTCAGGGTGCTGGGCGTGAGTACCGATGGCGGGATGCGCGAATACATTAAGATGCCCGTCCATAAGCTCCATAAATCGGAGGTGCTGGGGCTGGATCAACTGGCGCTGGTGGAAACGCTGTGCATCGGCGCACACGCCGTCCGCCGGGCACAGCCGGAAAGCGATGAAACGGCGCTGGTGATCGGCGCAGGGCCAATTGGCCTGACTGTCATTGAAGGGCTGCGAGCCATCACCAGCAATATTATCGTGATGGACATCAACGAAGGCCGGCTCGATTTCTGCCGTCGTGAACTGGAAATCAGCTATACGATCAATGCGTTGGAAAACCCGCTGGATAAGCTGAAAGAGCTGACCAATGGCGACCTGCCGACTCTCGTTTTTGAAGCGACAGGTAGCCCAAAATCCATGATGCAGTCGTTTGAGTATCCCGCGCATGGCAGTAAGTTGATCTTTGTGGGGCTGGTACAGGGTGACATCAGCTTCAATGACGCGGAATTTCACCGCCACGAGATGACGCTGATGAGCAGCCGCAACGCCATCGCTGATGACTTTACGCATGTGATCGGCCAGCTTGAGGCCGGGCGGATTGATACACGCCCCTGGATTACCCATCGGGCGGGCTTTAACGAGATGATTGGCGAGTTTCCCGGCTGGCTGGATCCGGCCAACGGGGTCATTAAAGCAATGGTGGAGCTGTAGATGCGCATTGAACATATCGCTTTGAATATCCCGGATACGCTGGCCGCTGTAAAATGGTATTGTGACCACCTGGACATGCGGCTGGTGCGTGGTTCTGAGGAGCCACCGTATATGAATTTTGTGGCGGACAGCGCAGGCCAGGGGATGATTGAGTTCTACACCAATGCCGATGCACCTGTGCCGGATTACGCGACGATGAACCCGCTGGTCTTTCACATCGCGTTTGCCGTCGAGGACATTCAGGCGGCGCGTCAGCGTCTGCTGGATGCCGGGGCACAACCCGTCAACGAGATTGCGACAACCGCAGTGGGCGACCAACTCCTGTTTCTGCGCGACCCCTGGGGCGTGCCGCTGCAACTGGTGAAGCGGGTAAAAGCCCTGCTTTAGAAGTGCTGAGTAAATCATCCGGGGCTTATACCTCTCTATTGACCTTAAGGAACGCCTTCTTAAAATCTGTTAAGATCACGCAGTCTGATTGTACAGGAGTAACATGATGCAAATTTTGACTGACCGTGCCGCCGACCTTAGCTCGCAGCAGTTAGCCGGGCTGGAGCTTCATTACGCGCCGTTTATCTTCACGCTGGATGGCAAAGAGTACAGCAGCGGGGTGGATATTCAGCCAGATGAGTTCTACCAGCTCTTAGAGGCCACCGATGGGATGCCCTCGACCTCGGTGCCCGCGCCGGGGATATTCGCGGAGATTTACCGCAGGATGGCGCAGACCGACCCCGAAATCCTGTATGTGCATATCTCCTCCGGGCTGAGCGGAACCTACAACTCGGCGCGGGTGGCGGCGGACGATGTACCGGAAGCCCGTGTACATTTCTTCGACACCAAGACGCTCTCTGGCGCGCAGGGCTGGCATGTGGAAGCGGCGGCACGGGCAGCCCAGGCGGGCTGGCCGCTGGAAAAGATTATGGATATGCTGGCACGCATCCGTGACACGACCGACACGCTCTACACGCTGCCCACGCTCAAGTACCTCATTCACGGCGGGCGCATCAGCCATTTGCGCGGGCTGCTGGCGAACACGCTCAACATCAAGCCGATCATCGGCGTGAACAAGACCGAAGGCAAGTACGACCAGCGGGCACGGGTGCGCACCTTCCGCCGCGCGGTCGAAGAAATCCCCAATGTCATCACGCAGCAGTACCCGGCGGGCACACCGCTGCGGGTGCAGCTTCTGCACGCGCACAACCCCGAAGGCGCGGACATCCTGCGCGAACGCATGGACAAGACTTTTAAATGCACCTTCCTGCCCACCGGGCCGATTGCGCCAGTGCTGGGTGCGCACACCGGGCCGGGGCTGGTGGGGCTGGCTTACGCACCGCTGGCGGATTTCCCCGAACTGCCGTGAAAAGTATCGCCAGACGCTCAAACATCTGGCGAGAGGACTTTCCAAAGTCGCCCTGATCGATTTTCTCCCCCTCTCCATAGCGCAGCGGCATGGAGAGGGGGTAAGGGGTGAGGTAAACTAGCACCATGGGTTAAATATAGCCGGATGCTAAAGCACCCGGCGGGGTTGAATTGCCTGATTCGTTTGCCCACATCTGCAATAAACGTCATAATCAGTTTTGTTCGGGTTTTACCAACAAGATGAGCTTATGGCGCGGATATTTATTTCGTACAGCCGGGCGGACAAGCCCAAAGTTAAAAAACTGGTGCTTCTCTTACGAGAAGTTTACGGCGTGGAAAATGTTTGGTGGGATGAAAATTTTTACGGCGGACAGGTGTGGTGGGATGAGATTAAACAACAGATTGCGCTCTGCGATGTGTTTGTGTACTGCATGTCACCACGTTCATTGGGTTCGCCATATTGCTTGGCAGAACTAGAGGAAGCCCGCCGCCTCCGTAAGCCTATTTTATATGTCAATCTGCGGCGCGAGACCCGTGTGCCGGATATCATCACTCAGACGCACTACGTTAATCTCATGGGGCAAATTAATCGGGCGACCATTCCACCCTTAATTCGCTCGATCAATGAATATGCCAGTCGCCCACCATCGAGCCTACCGCCTATCACCGAAACCTCCGTTCCTCTGCCACCGATCTCAGTCACCGAGTCACGCAATCTTTGGGCAGAATATGGGGCGCAAATCATCACGGCGATTGTTGCTACCGTTGTCGGGGGTGTTATCCTGGCGTTTCTCATTCAGGCGGACGTTTTTGATCCGACACGAAATCCACCCCTCACCAACACGGCCCAAACTGCGCCAGATAGCATCATCAGCACGTCGACTCTCAGCGGTTTTCAATTGTTGCAGACCACCGAAGCGGAACTCACGCAGGCAGCAGGCACACAAGCTGCTCTGAACCTGACCGCTACAGAAGACTTTTTATCAAATGCTCATGCGACGGCTACCGCGCAGCACTTCGCCGCCACCGAAACCGCCGCTTATGCCACTCTGATGGCGTTATCCGCCACAGCACCCTCTGACCCACTGCGAGAGGCCATCCAGCGGGCGCAAAACTTCAACGGCGGAAATGACGACTGGACACCGTTTGAGCGCGACTTCAACGGCGTA
>JBGSXK010000599.1:0-3356 GCA_041751455.1 Anaerolineae bacterium | reverse complement strand
AAAACCAACAGCATCACAAAATCAGTAGGTTTCCCACAGCGACTCGCCTGCAAGGATGCGCCGCACCTGGCGCGGGAAGCGCGAGCGGCTGATGGGCTTGCCGATGAAGCCGTCGAAGCCCGCTTCTTTGCAGCGAGGAATCTCGGTATCGGCATCCTGGGCGGTGACGGCGATCACCAGCACATGCTTTAGCCTGTCGTCGGCGCGGATGGCTTTCAGCACCTCGTAGCCGCTGATGCGCGGCAGCGCGAGATCAAGAAAAACGATGCTGGGTGTGGGTTTCATGGCGTGCCCCATTTCCAGCACCCCCTCGCCGGTGGTGTTGATGTAAATGCTCATGCCCAGGTAGCGCATCATCACGCCGATGATTGCCATGCCGCCTGCGTCGTCTTCGACCACGAGGGCGCTGTAAGTGGTAAGATCAAGGTCATCTGGTGAAATGGTTGTCATCATGGCGGGGATTGTATACCGGGCGCGGCAGAAGTACAACGTGTCAGGTCGATATTGCCGGGGACAGGCTTATAGCAGCTCGACCCGTTCCATGAGGGCGGTGATGCGTTTGCCGGGCAGGTCACGCTCGTTCTCTGGCCGGGTAAGGGGCAGGGTGAAGCTAAAGCGACTGCCTTTGCCCACCTGCGACTCCACCCGCAACTGCCCGCTGTGGGCTTCTACCAGATAACGTGAGATGGGCAGCCCCAGGCCAGTGCCTTCAATGCCCATCTGACGGGCACGGTCTGTACGCTCGAACATCCTGAAAAGTTTATCCATTTCTTCATGTGGAATACCGATGCCTGTATCGCTGACACTGAACTCGATGGCATCGTCCAGCAGCCGGACGTTGAGCTGCACGTCACCCTCTGGCGTGTACTTGATGGCGTTGGAGAGCAGGTTGGTCAGCACCTGCCGGATGCGGCGCGCATCCATCGGGATGGCGGGCAGGCTGGGGGGCAGGTTGGCCTGGAGCGTGACCGGGCGGCTTTTGTCAATCAGGGCGACTGCTGAATCCAGCGCGTCCTCGATGAGCGGGAAGGGGTCGCTCATCTGGATGAAAAGCTGCATTTCGCCTGCTTCAATTTTGCTGATGTCCAGCAGGTCATTAATGAGATAGAGCAGGTGTTCCGCACTGCGCAGGGCCTGGCTTAAGCGCATGGCCTGCTCCTCGTTGACCGGGCCGAACTCCCCAATGCCCATAAAATCCAGGTTGTTAATCACCAGATTAAGCGGGGTGCGCAGTTCGTGGGTAACGCTGGCGAGAAAGCGGGTTTTAACCGCATTGGCGCTTTTAGCTTCCTGCATGGCCTCGCCGAGCCGGACATAAAGCTGGGCGTTGCGCACGATGGGCGAAATCAGGTTGGCCAGCAGGGTCACTAAGCGCTGATCGTCCAGGGTGAAGGCGGGCATATTGTCACTGCGCCCGGCGATAATCGCGCCGATGGGCCGGTTGTAGAACAGCAGCGGCACCGCCAGCGCCTGAGTCATCGCGGGATCGTCCAGCGCCAGTCGTCCTGGCCAGCGGCCATAATCTTCCAGAATATGCGGCTGACATTCACGGATGGTGAGGCCAGCAAGCCCCTCTTTCACGTCGATGCGGGTGTTGAGGTGGTGCTGGTTGGGCGGGGTACTGGCGACAAGCTGGATATAGAGCTTGTCTGAAGCCAGCAGCCAGACCGCGGCGCTGCTGGCGGGCAGCAGGGCGGCGATACGCTCGGTGAGGGTCTGAAGAATAACCGGAAGCTGGTGATCGCTGATGACCGAGATCGAAGCATCATAAACGGCCTGTAACTCAGCGGCTTTATCCTGGGCTTTCTGGCGCGTGAGCATGAGTTCCTGGGTGCGGAGGTTGACACGTTCCTCCAGCCTCCGGCTCCAGCCTGCCAGTTCCTCATAATAGAAAGCCAGGTTGGTCTTCATGTCGTGGAGTGCCCGCGCCAGCATACCGATTTCATCCTTGTAATGCTGGTAGCGAATCTCGTAGCGCATGTCGCCCGCGCCGATCTCCTGGGCGGCGACTGTCAGATCATGCAGCGGCCAGGTCAGGCGCTGGCGCAGCACCGTGCGCACCAGCAGACCCACCCCCCACAGGCTGACGAGAATCACCACGACTGCCTCCACGATCACCGGAGTCATGGGGATGTCTATGCTGTCACCGGGGAGCAGTGTCACCAGCCGCCAGCCTGTCTGCGGCAGGGCACTGCTGAAAAGCAGCGTAGAAGGCCAGTCGTACAAAGTTGTCTCGAGCAGACGGTAGCCATTTTCCGGGGGCAGTGGGTCGGCAAACAGGGCTGTCTGGGCTTCGGGCGGATAAACGGCCAGCAGCGCGCCGCTTGTATTGAGCAGCAGGTTGTAACCGGAGGCCGTATTCTGCCCTGCGGCCAGCTCCGTCATAACCTGCTCGACCAGTGCCAGCGGCAGGCTGGCGCGGATGCGGCGGGTGGGCTGTCCCTGGGCGGTGTAGGCGGGCAGGTAGACCGTCGTATGCATCTGCTGCTCGTCGGGCCGGGCAGTGCTTTGCAGGCCCTGGTTATCTGCCGGTGTACGGGGAGGGGTATCGTCGTCGAGCAGCATGGACAAAGCCCCTGCTGTCAGGCGGGCATCCAGCGCGTGTGCGAGACTCTGGTTATGTTGTAATGTGGTGGCAATCACCTGACGGCTCACGAAGCCGTGGCTGTGGTTGAGAATGATCAACGTCACCGCCGCCACGACCATAAAGGTCATTGTGACAAGGATGAAAATCAGGCGACGATGAAGACTCCAATGGTGCAGCATGGTGAATTTGCCTCTGGCTCTTAATCATTATAAGAACAGCTTATAAACGAAACAATTTGCAGGGTGTTCGGAATTGCTTTGTTTTTGGTAATATCTGGTGTGGCATGCCCCTTTAACCACGTGAAAGGCCGATGTATAATCCCTTCTCTAATGCGGATTGCTGACCCGGGGGAAATCTGTGCCAATCATGCGTGAGGGCGAACTGGACATCATCAGCCACAGTGTGGAGCAGACTCAACGCCTGGGCACCCGGCTGGGGAGCCTGCTGCTGCCGGGAGATGTGATCTGCTTATCGGGTGATATGGGCGCGGGCAAGACGATGTTTGCCGCCGGGATGGGCAAAGGCTGGGGCGCAAAGCACCCACTGACCAGTCCTACGTTTAATCTGATTCACGAACACCGCCGCGACACGGATAACCAGCGTCTTTACCACCTGGATTGTTACCGGCTGGACAGCGCGCAGGGGGCCGAGTCGATGGGCCTGGAGGACATCCTCGACGGGCGCGGTATGGTGATCTTTGAATGGCCGGAGCATATTGAACATCTGCTGCCGGAGAAGCGGCTGTGGATCGAACTGCGTATTCTGGAAC
>JBGSXK010000598.1:0-2026 GCA_041751455.1 Anaerolineae bacterium | reverse complement strand
CCCGCTGCTGGCGCGCGCGCTGTAAATACCACATCATCTTATACTCGATAAAGCGCTCAATGGCGGCATCAAATGCCTGACTTGCACCGTTTTTGTCGCCCTGGGTGCTGCGATGTCTGCCGATCTCCATATACACCACAGATGCCTGCACCAGCCGACCGCCTACATGATGGCTTTCCAGGCTTTGCCCGAATGCGGTTTCTGCTTTGGCTGCATCTCCCAACGCCGAATAGATTTTGCCCAGTGTGCAAAGGGCTTCACCCGTAGCGAGTTCCTGCTGAGTTTGCCGTCCAAATTCGAGGCTTTCGAGGGTGCGCTCCAGGGCGAAATCCGTTTGGCCTTGCAGAAAATAAAGTTCAGCCCGATAGGCATGAAACAGGGGTAGATGAAACACCGTTTTACCCTGTTCAATCATACCAATAGCTTTATCCAGATAATCGACGGCTCTCGACAAATCCCCGATACGCATATACACATTGCCCAAAAACCCACAGCTCCAGTACAGCGGCAGAAAATCATTAATCCGCGCAGCAAGCGCTTCGCTGCGATTAAAAAACTCGAGCGCCTCCTCCCATCGGCCACCCCACATCCGACCACAGCCGTTAATGACCAGTGTACCCGTCATGCGGCTTGGGCCGACCTGTTCCGCGACTTCCAGGCTGCGCTGGACCACGGATTCGGCCTCGTCTGGCAGCCCCTGCACCATCAGACTGAGAGCGTAAAAAGCCAGGGAACCGGAAAGCAGTTCAAGGTCGTTAAACTTTTCTGCCAGCCGAATCCCATCCCCAAGCTGCCTGCGGGACTGACCAAAATTACCGGCCAGGGCGACACTGCGCCCGATGATGTTGTAAGGCAGCAGCAGCAGTTCTTCCAGATTCAGTTTTTCGGCCAGCACCATGCTGCGTTGAAAAAACTGCATTGAAGCACCCAACTGTCCCAACATAAAGTGATATGCGCCCGCGCTGCCTAACATACGCGCCAGCAGGGTTTCATCATTCAATGTTTCAGCCGCCACTACCGCATCGTGCATCGTGCGGGTGAGACTTTCCTCCGGATGGTAGGCGGCCACTCGTGAGAGCTTGATGCAAAGCTCAATTTGAAGACGTTGATTATCGGGGGAATCCGAAAGCTGGTGGAGCAGGCTCAGGGCGGTTTCGTAATAGATTTTGGCCTGAAGGTTTGCCCCGTTCAGCATCGACTGATCGCCTGCGAGTTCCGCATAGCGCAAACTTTGCTCTATATTCTGAGCCACCTGCCAGTGATAGGCCAGGAGCGGCGCACGGGAGGCATCGTTCGGATAGAGGTGTTCGATAGCCTGGGCAACCTGATGATGCAACTGCTGACGCTCGTCAGCAGGTAGATTATCGAGCAGCGTTTCGCGCAGCTTGTCGTGGACAAAACGCCAGTGTTCATCATTCACTTCCAGGATTAACGCGTCCACACACTGCTGCAAATAACGTTCAATGGGTGTAGGCAGCAGCAAATGCCGCAGCAGGTCAAGATCAAGCTGCCGTCCTGCCACGGCGGCTGTTCGTAAGAACTGCATCGCTTCAGCCGGAACCTGTGCCAGACGACGCTCTAATATCTGCCTGATGCCACCTGTAATGATATATTTGGGGACGGTATTCGCGGCGATCCTGTCTACACGCCCGGCAGATTCGGCCAATGCGCGCATTACTTCAATGATGAACAGGGCATTACCCTCGGTCTCCTGATGCAGAAGGTCCACCAGCGGTTCGGTATGTTCATGTGAACCAAGCAGAGCGTTGCTCAGATGCTCAATTTCGGAGCGTGTGAGGCGGTTCAGTTTAAGCATTACCATATCAGCCAATTGAGTATGCAGGGTGGTCGCTTCGTCATCGCGGTAGCTGGCGATAATCATGATTGGCCGCTGCATCGTCAGCGGGATCAGCCGTTTGAGGATGTTCAGGCTCTCGCTGGCCCAGTGAATATCTTCGAGAATGAGCAGTACAGGCTGGGTTGCCTTTACAAACAGACGTTCAACCGTCGTGAGAAGTCGTTCCTG
>JBGSXK010000597.1:0-4060 GCA_041751455.1 Anaerolineae bacterium | reverse complement strand
GACCCGGAGGAAAAACCGGGCTGGTGGGATGAGGCCGTAGGGCCGGGCAAGATGTTCGATACGAATCGTTTTTTTGTCATCTGCGTGAATGTCCTCGGCGGCTGCCGGGGGAGTACCGGGCCAGCGTCACCCGCACCCGATGGCAAACCCTTTGCGCTGCGCTTCCCGGTGGTGACGGTTGCCGATATGGTCAAAGCACAGACTTACCTGCTGGATGCCCTCGGTATTGATTCCCTCTTTGCCATCGCGGGGGGTAGTATGGGCGGGATGCAGGCGCTTCAGTGGGCGGTGGATACCCCGGAGCGGGTGCGCAATGTGCTGTTCATCGCCAGTACGCCGCGCCCGTCGGCGCAGAATATCGCCTTTAACGAGATCGGGCGGCAGGCGATTTATGCCGATCCCCATTGGAATCAGGGGAATTATTATGAAGGCAAACGGCCTGATGCCGGGCTGGCGGTGGCGCGAATGGTTGGCCACATCACGTACATGAGCGAGTTCTCGCTGGAGGAGAAATTCGGACGACGCTTGCAGAATGGTGCTGAGCTGACGTACAGCTTCCAGACCGATTTTGCGGTGGAAAGCTACCTGCATTATCAGGGGTTTAAGTTTACCGAGCGTTTCGATGCGAACAGTTATCTGTACATCACCAAAGCGCTGGATTATTACGATGTCAGCAGTGGTTTTGACTCGATTGAGGAGGCATTGGCACGGACACAGGCGGATTTTCTGGTGATCAGCTTTTCGAGTGACTGGCTGTATACACAGGGGCAAGCGCTTGATCTGGTGACACCGCTGCGTACACTGGGGCGCGCTGTCGAATATCATCATGTGGAAGCCTCCTTCGGCCACGACTCGTTTCTGGTGGAGGTGGAGACGATGACGGAAATTGTCGGCGGGTACGTCAACCGACAGTGGCAGGCAGAGGAACAGTCGCAGAACAGCCGCCATTCGGTGTGAAAGCATAAAATGACGCGGAAGCCAAACGGATTGGCAGTGCCCTGCAAAAGCGCTTCGAGTGGGTTCGACTCCCATCCGCGTCTCTGGTATCAAACAAAATATGTCACGAGGAGAAAGCACACCCTATGCCAAGTATCAAAATTCCGACTCCCCTGCGGGCTTACACAGGCAACCAGGCTCAGATCACGGTCAGCGGCAGTACCGTGGGCGCGGCGCTGGATGACCTGACCGCGAAACATCCTGAGCTGCGGCAGCACCTTTACGATGGTGACAAGCTGCGCAATTTCGTCAATGTGTTTATCGGTGAGGAAGATGTGCGCTTCCTGGACGGCATGGAAACCGAGATCGAGGAAGGTGATAATCTGCGCATTATTCCCAGCATCGCAGGCGGGCTTTAAAGAGCCAGAGCATGAACATCCGCCTCGCACAACCCCATGACGCAGCCGGAATCGCCAGAGTCCAGGTTGATAGCTGGCGCAGTTCTTATGCAGGCATTATCTCTGATGAGGTGCTGACGAAACTGTCCTATACTGAGCGCGAGGCAGGATGGGCATCGGCATTAACCACCGAGGCTAACCAACTGGATTTTTATGTGGCCCAGAATGCTGATGGTCAAATCGTGGGTTTTGCCCTGGGCGGCGCACTGCGCGACGATATAAGCGGATACAGCAGCGAACTCTATGGCATCTATCTGCTGCAAGAAGTCCAGCGCTCCGGCATCGGGCGGCGGTTGGTGCAGGCAGTCGCCAGAAATCTGAGCGAACGCGATTACGATTCGATGGTGGTCTGGGCACTGAAAGATAATCATCCAGCCCGCAGATTTTATGAAGCACTTGGCGGGCAGTTATTAACCGAAAAGATAATCCGTATCGGTGAGGATGATCTGTCAGAAGTCAGTTATGGCTGGCCGGATATACGTTTGCTGACCAATAGTCACTAGGGTGAGGGTTCTAAAGGTAAACAACATGGGCAACACAGGCCAAAAACTCGATCAAAATGGGTTAAAAACCGGGCAGGCGGCGACGATCCTGCTGCTGATACTGGCTTTCGTGCTGGAGTCCTGGGGGCTGGTAGCATTTGTGGGGCTGGCGCAACTGCTCGGCGCGCTGGATGTGTCCTTCGCGCCCTACCGGCTGCTTTACCAGTACGTCATCAGGCCGAGTGGATGGGTAAAGCCGAACATCCAGCCCGACCAGCCTGAGCCACATCGTTTTGCGATGCTGGTCGGTACGCTGTTCAATGCTGCGGCCACTATTGCGCTGCTGGCAGATGCGCCGACAGCCGCCTGGATACTGGTAGGGATTGTGGTGGCGCTGGCGAACCTCAACTTCTGGCTCAACTTTTGCATGGGCTGCTGGATGTATTATCAGTTTCAAAGCCTGGGCATCCCCGGCTTTAAGAAAGCGCCTATCCTATGATTGAACGACTTCTGATCGTCGTACTTCTGGGAGTTGTGGGCGTTGCAGCCTACAGGCTCTATACATGCAGGCAGCTTGCGCAAGCCCTGACCCAGGCATTAATTGACCCGATCGTGCGCGATCTGCCAGCCGGCATCCCGGCGATTGTGTACTTCACCACGCCCACCTGCGCACCGTGCCACCTGCAACAAACCCCCACTCTCCAGCGCGTGCAGGCTGAAATGGGCGAAGATCGCCTAAGCATTATCCGGGTAGATGCGACGGAACACCCGGAGATCGCTGAACGCTGGGGTGTTTTCTCGGTTCCGACGCTGTTCATACTCGACCCGGAGCGCAAGCCGCGCACGGTTTATAACGGAATTGTCGATACTCACACACTCAAACGGGAACTACAAGTATAGAGGACAATGACACGATGCAAGCCCTGGTCAATGAATTGAGTGATTTATCCAACGAGGAAATCAAGCGCTACAGCCGCCATGTCATTATGCCGGAGGTGGGGCTGGAGGGGCAGCGCAAACTGAAAGCCAGCAGCGTCCTGCTGATCGGCACAGGCGGATTAGGCAGCCCACTGGCGCTGTATCTGGCTGCTGCCGGGATCGGGCGAATCGGGCTGGTGGATTATGATGTGGTGGATGACAGCAACCTCCAGCGGCAGATTATTCACGGACAAAGCACGATTGGGATGTCGAAACTGGACAGCGCCGAGACACGCATCCGTGACCTGAACCCCTATGTGCATATAGACAAGTATAACGTGCCGCTGACCAGCGAAAACGCGCTGGAACTGTTCACGCCGTATGATGTGATTATCGACGGCACTGATAACTTCCCCACGCGCTATCTGGTCAATGATGCGTGTGTGAAACTGGGCAAGCCGAATGTTTATGGCAGCATTTTCCGTTTTGAGGGGCAGTTGAGTGTGTTCTATGCCAATGAAGGGCCGTGCTATCGCTGCATGTTTCCAACACCGCCCCCACCTGGCCTGGTGCCAAGCTGCGCCGAAGGTGGCGTACTCGGTATTCTGCCCGGCACAATCGGGACGCTTCAGGCGACGGAAGGCATCAAGCTGCTGCTGGGCATCGGGGAGCCGATGATCGGGCGGATGCTGCTGTATGATGCACTGGAAATGAGCTTCACGACGATTAAAATCCGCAAAGACCCGCACTGCCCGGTGTGCAGTATCCCGGCGGAAGAAGTCGAGTTGATTGATTATGAGCAGTTCTGCGGAATGCCTGCGCATGATCGCAGCGAGTTTGGCAAGCAGAACGGCGGGCATGACAGCAACACGGTAGAGGAAATCACTGTGCGCGAACTCAAGTCTCGGCTGGACAGCGGTGAAGACCTGCTGGTGTTGGATGTGCGCAACCCGCTGGAATGGGACATCAGCGCATTAGAAGGCACCGTGCGCATTCCCAAGCCAGATATTGAGGCGGCCATGAATGAGGTACTGGCCGGGCGCAGGCCGCGTGAGGCCACTGTGCTGGCGCGCATCCCTGATGACCGAGAAGTGATTATTCATTGCCGTTCCGGTATACGCAGCGCCGATACCATCCGTTATCTGCGACAACTTGGTTATAAAAACAAGCTGATTAATCTCAAGGGCGGCATCCTCGCCTGGGCAGATGAGATTGACCCTATGATGGCAACCTACTAATTCCTTAAAGCACCGGCTGACCCACAGC
>JBGSXK010000596.1:0-1986 GCA_041751455.1 Anaerolineae bacterium | reverse complement strand
GCGATTTCATAGCTGGGGCCGCCGCCTGCTCCCTCTTTGTATTCCAGGTTGCGTGGTGAGTTCTGCACCATAATAGCCGAGCGCTGGCCGGGTTCGAGCACCGCGTCAAACAGGTGCACGTCTTTCAGCCCTTCCATGTCGCCGCCTGTCGAAAGATCGCTGTGCAGCACCTCGTGGTCGGGCAGGCTGAGCAGATATAACATGCGCACGACCACCCGACTGCGTGTGGGGTTATCCACATAACCCGCCAGCAGTGCGCCGGAATCATGAAGATGCACCAGGGCACCTTTATAAGCGCGCATAATACTCTGGTGTGCGACGACATCGCTGTTCACACCAAACAGCAGGTGATTGTCATACAACGCCAATAGTGGGCGTGCCTCGCCTTTAAGCTCCCATGCCAGCTTGCCCAGTTCCTGCATTTCACGCACGGTACGCCGTGCATCCACCGTGCGGTTATTGACGAGCCGCCCGCCCCGGTCATGCACATGGTCTTTATGATAGGCAAGAATGGGCAGGGTACGCTGCGAAGGCAGTTGATCGGCCCCCTGGTAGTAGACCATGAGGCCGATATTGGTGAGGTAGTAATGTACAGGGGCTTGCTCACTGGGGTAAATCTGCGAGCCGTCCGCGCCGATCAGGGTCGCGCTGGGTGGCAGCGGCGGCAGGTCAAACGCGCCGGAGATATCCTCGTACAGATCGCCCTCCAGCGGCACCGCCCCGCGATACCCACTCACACTGGGCCCCTGTACCAGCTCTACACGTTCCAGAATTTTCTCAATAGGTGGGGGGTGATAAAAGCGTTCCAGGGCTGTGCGCAGCGTCTCGCTGATGTCGAAATCCAATTCCTCAATCATGCTACCCAGCTTACGCACCTGCTCGATGACTTTATTAAATTCCAGTGCCAAGAAAAACCCTCTTTAAAATCCGCAATCTGCGCTGTTATGTAGGTTGTTTAGTACCAGTGTAGTACAGGTGTTCTAAGTCGTCAATGTTTTCACAGATTACAAAATTTATACTTACTCACATAAGTGGTGATTTTGTACTATTTTTCTATGGAAGTTGTGATGGTGTGCAATGCACTCCCCGAACTTTATTGTTATAATGTGTTTCGCTATCAGCACTCCACACAAAAAGATTTATGATAAAACCTTTTTTCAGGTCTCAGTATCCGCAGTCTGGTTTATCAAAGTGGAGTTGACATGACCGCCAGTTACGATATACAGGATCAATCGCTGGGCGAAGGCAGCCACGAACTGGTTTTCGCCGGGGATGGTGTGCGCCTGTCAGGGCAGATAGACTATCCTGCCTTTTCCGCACCATCCGAAGGTTATCCCCTGCTGTTCATTCTGCATCATGCCGGTTGTGAGGGACGTGATTGGTATCAACCCTTTGCACAGGTAGGGCTTGACTCAGGTTTTGCGGTTTTCCGTTGGGATAAACGCGGCACCGGCCGCAGTGGTGCCAGTGGTTACGGCAGCACCACCCAGGACGCAGCCAACGCCTACGATATTGCCCTGGAACAGCCCTGTATCAACAGTCAGCGCGTGTTTATCCTGGCACAGGCGGCGGGCACCGGGTTGTTGGGCAATGCCTTCGGGCTGTTCGCCCGGCTGCAAAAGCCTTACGGGGTAATCCTGGCTTCCAATATGCTGGATGCCAGAGCCGTCGAGGCGATTGATACCCGTGTGCTGATTGTGGTGGGCGAAAAAGACTGGAATCCCTGGCAGGAATATGCCGAAGCCGCCTGCAATGCCCATAATCAGGCCTATACGCATGGCGCGTCTTATCACATTATTCCCAACGCAGACCGTAAACTCCTGGTCAGCATAGAACCACCTACCCTTCATCCTCAGGCGCTGGCCGTCATGGCCGATTGGTTGCAGCAGCTTTGTCCACCTTTCAAGTCCATCTCCAGCATCAGACAGCGATAGTCACCGGCGCGGGCGCGGGCATTGGGCGAGCGGTTGCGCTGGCGCTGGCCGG
>JBGSXK010000595.1:0-6450 GCA_041751455.1 Anaerolineae bacterium | reverse complement strand
CTGGCTACCTCGCGTGCCAGCCGGTTGTGTTCAGCCGCCCGCAAAAGTTCCTGGTGACGCTGTTGGTGCTCCTGGTAAGCCTGTCTGTCCAGGTAAGTCATGGTGTTCTCTCCATTGGTCATCATATGCTGTCGTTTCGCCGGGTTTCGACATGCAGCCGCATTGAACAACTGCACCCTGTTGAAGTGCGCTTACGAACATGCCTCGATCTCGCCGGACAGTGGCCGGTCAGGATGAGAATGGATGATGCGGATGGCGCTTTACCATGCTGTTAAACGTTGAGCAGGCAACAAAAAAGCCGCTTGCTTGCGCCTGCGGCTTCCGATAACCTGTGTGGAGGAGGTAATCAGGAAGCAAAGGCAACGGTCATAGGCATTCCGCCAGCCACATCACCGATGATGGCTTCATACGTAGCGGTATCCTCAACGGGAAAAGTGAAAATCATGTACCGTGCCTCCTTTTCTGAAGATGAAACTTGCTGCGCCTGTGTTTTAAGCACAGACTGTGTAGGTGAACAGATGATACCTTAGCATAATTTCGCATACGATGTCAATAGCCAGTTCTTTAAGCTTTGTTAAAGCTTCCAAAGGGTCAGAAGGGATTTTTAACTCCTGCCTCCTCTCCCTCTGTCCTGCATTATCACCGCAGCATGGAACACTCTAGCACAACTTTTAAATACCTGTCAACCACCCAATCACACCAGTCGCGAGCCTTGTCAGCACTTGTCTGTAGGCAAATGAGATAAACTGAAGTAAACTTACTCACGAAAATTCAGACGTAATTGAAACTCTATTCTGGTGCTGGTATTGTGACTGGTTTACCCGACTTTAACCCCGACGACGAAGTTCAGGTGCAGGAAGTGGAACATGCACCACCGCTGACCGAGCGCAGCTTTGCCCGACGCATAGCCCTCCAGGTTCTTTACGAACTGGATTGTACCTCGCATATGCCGGGTGAAGTCCTGGAGGCGCGCATCACAGCGCAGGAGACCGATAGGCGGGGCGCGCGTTATGTGCAGTTGCTGGTGTTGGGAGTGTTAAAAAAGCGTGAGCTGTTGGACGAAATTATTCGCCAGTATGCGACGGAATGGCCCTTGGAGCAGGTGGCGATTATTGATCGAAATATTTTACGCATGACGATGTACGAATTAATGGTGATGCAGACGGTGACCATCGGTACCGCGATTGACGAGGGTACAGGGCTGGCGAACATCTTTGGTTCAGAGAGTTCGACAGCTTTCGTTAACGGGGTATTGGGCAAGATGGTGCTCAACCTCGATACTTTGCAGAACCTCCTGGTGGATTCTGAAGATATTGAATTTGACGATGAGGAGAAAGACGCATGAACATCCTGGGTGTAGGGGGCTGGGAACTTCTGGCGATTCTTGTCATCATGCTGCTGGTCGCCGGGCCGAAGCGTATGCTGCATTGGGCTTATATTCTGGGGACATATGTGGCCAAATTTCGCGTGATGTGGAGCGAAACTGTCGATGTGATCCAGAAAGAATTTGATGATGCAGGCGTAGACATCAAAATCCCGAAAGATCCGCCCACCCGTGCCAGGCTCAACCAGCAGGCAGGTAGGGCACTTGAGAGCCTGACACGCCCGGTAAAAACCACAATGGATGAGGCCGCCGGACAGATGGGCCAGATTAAAGAGGCGACCGCCATCACTGCCAGAACAGCCGCCTCAACGGTGAATGGCAACGGACACGCCCCCCGCCAGAAGCCAAAGCCCCCGCGTCCCTCGGCAGCCTCATCGACTATCCAGCCGCAGGTTGACAACAAGGAATTTGGCACATGGTCTGGCCAGGCCAGCGCTGAGGGCAGGGGGGATTTGGGAACATGGTCGGCAGGTGGTACGCACAAAAACGATCAACCGGAGGCATAAACGGTGTCTAACTTGAAGCTGCGTGCCACACCGCCCCCACCGCCTGATGAGGATGTTGACAATGACGAGCCAGGGCATGGCGCGCGTATGGGCTTGTTCGAGCATCTGGAAGAACTGCGCCAGCGCCTTACACGGGCCGCACTCGCCCTTGTTATTGGCACAGTCGTTGGTGTGGTGCTTGCCGAGCCAGCGCTGCGTTTCCTGGTGCAGCCTTATTGCGAAGCGGTAGCCTCCAGTGTGATTGAAGAGGTGCAGTCAGTAGAGACCGAAGGCACCGTCATCCTGAGTAACCGCGATTGCCGCCTCGTCAGCCTGGGGCCAACTGGGGCCATAGTAGCCTATTTTCGTGTCTCGCTCATGATCGGCGGCATTATTGCCATTCCGATGATAACCTATCAGCTATTGATGTTTATTATCCCCGGCCTCACCCAACGTGAAAAACGGATGATTTTACTGTCCCTGCCTGCTGTCACGTTTTTGTTTCTGGTCGGTACAGCCTTCGCATGGTATGTCCTCATGCGTCCGGCATTGGGCTTTCTGGAAGGCTTCCAGCCCACCCTGTTCCGCCCGGAGTGGACATCCGACCTGTATCTCAGTTTTGTGACCTCACTCATATTCTGGATGGGTGTGGCTTTCGAAACGCCGCTGGTCTTTTTCGTGCTGGGTTTATTGGGGATCGTCAGTGTGGGGCCGTTGGTGCGCAATTGGCGACTTGCGGTTGTGGGTGCGTCCATTGCAGCGGCCTTGATTACCCCGACAGTAGACCCCGTAAACATGGCGCTTGTGATGGGGCCGCTGCTGGTCTTATATATCCTCAGCATTTTCCTGGTGTTTATTGCCCGTCGTCTGGCGCGTATTGAAGCCGACTCCTGATAGGGCCGCCATGACACCGAAAAACAGCCAACTGTGTATTTATGGTGTGCCTATGGACCTGGGCCAGAATCGGCGTGGGGTGGATATGGGGCCGAGCGCCATCCGTTATGCAGGCTTGCAGGAGCGGCTGAAATATATCGGCTGGCAGGTGCGTGATGGTGGTAACATCAATGTGCCCTTGATCGAAGAAAGTCCGGCTGACGAAACAGTAAATGGTTATCCTGCTCACCACATTGAGGCCGTTGCGGATGTGGCGCAGGCGGTTTATGCCAGTATGCTGGCCAGCATTGACGTGGGCGAATGTGCAATCTTCCTGGGCGGCGACCATAGTATCTCGCTGGGCAGTGTCGCCGGGGCGCTGCATCACGCGCCGCAGGTAGGAGTCATCTGGGTCGATGCCCATGGCGACTATAACACCCCACAGACTTCACCCTCTGGTAACGTACACGGTATGGTATTGAGCGGGTTGGCCGGGCACGGGCCGGACATGCTGGCTATAGGCGACCTTCGCCTGCGCCCACAGCAGACGGTCATTATCGGTGTGCGTGACCTGGACCATGAGGAACGGGTTGCCCTGCGCGCCAGTGGTATCAAAGTGATGACCATGCGCGATGTTGATGAACGCGGCATGGCTGCGATCATGCATGAAGCGCTGGAGATCCTGAAAGGGGTAGGGGCGATTCATGTCAGCTTTGATATGGATTCGCTCGATCCTCTGGTTGCGCCGGGGGTGGGCACACCTGTTCCCGGTGGCCTGAGCTACCGTGAAGCGCATCTGCTGCTGGAAATGCTGGCCGATGATGGCCGGGTACGATCAATGGATATTGTTGAGGTGAACCCTATCCTCGATAATGCCAATAAGACGGCGCAGGTGGCGGTGGAGATGGCGGCCAGCCTCTTCGGCCAGCGCATCTTCTGATGATGGTTTAATGTCCTGGCTCTTCCGTAAAAAACAAAAGCGCAGACGCATGTTCGTGCTTGGGCTGGATTGTGCCGACCCGCATCTGGTGTTCTCACAATTTAAAGAAGGGCTGCCCAATCTTGCGCGTCTTATGAGCCAGGGGACTTATGGTCATCTGGAATCCTGTACACCCTGCATTACCGTACCTGCCTGGGCCAGCATGTTGAGCGGGCGCGACCCCGGGGTGCTTGGCATTTATGGCTTCCGTAACCGTTACGATTATTCGTATAGTCAGATGACAACTGCCGACAGCCGGGCAGTCAAAATCAGGCGCGTATGGGATTACGCCAGCGAAGCAGGTCTGGAGTCAGTAGTCCTGGGTGTCCCACAGACCTATCCGGTCAGGCCGCTCAATGGACACCTGATAAGCTGTTTCCTCACACCGGGTATCGACAGCGCGTTTACCTACCCGGCAGTCTTCAAGCAGGAAGTTCTCAATCTCGCGCCCGACTATAAGTTCGATGTCAGCGACTTCCGCACAGAAGACAAAGCTCGCCTGCTTCAGCAGATTATCGACATGACCGAAGTGCAGTTTAAGCTGGTGAAGCACTGTCTTACTTCCAAAAGCTGGGATTTTTTCATGCACGTTAACATGGGGGTGGACCGCATTCATCACGCCTTCTGGCGCTACCATGACCCACAGCACCGCTTCTATACCCCCGGCAGCCCTTTTGAACAGACCATTTACGATTACTATCGGATGATCGACTCGCTGCTCGGCCAGATTCTGGAAATGCTGGATGACCAGACCAGCCTGCTCATCGTCAGCGATCATGGCGTAAAACGTATGGATGGCGGCATCTGTATCAATGAGTGGTTATGGCGCAGTGGCTGGCTCACGCTGCATACCCCGCCCGTGCCAGGTCAGCTTCAGCCCTTCGATGAGGCACAGGTCGATTGGTCAAAAACACGCGCCTGGGCCAGTGGCGGTTATTATGGCCGCGTGTTCCTGAATGTCGAAGGGCGCGAGCCACAGGGCGTGATTCCCGCGCAGCAGTACCCGTCGCTGCGTGCTGAACTGGCAGAGCTTATTGCGGCTGTGCCTGGCCCCGACAACGAAAAGCTGAACACCAGCGTATTTACGCCCGAAGCGCTTTATACCGCCGTGAATGGCTGCGCGCCGGACTTGCTGGTGTACTTTGGTGATCTGCACTGGCGCTCGGTCGGCAGCCTGGGGCACGGCCAGCATTATACGCTGGAAAATGATACCGGGCCGGACGAAGCGAACCATGCGCAGCAGGGTCTTTTCATTCTTCACGAACCGCACCAGCGCGGCGCAGGTCAGGTAGAGGGTCGGCAGCTTATGGACATCGCACCTACGCTGCTTCATCGCCTGGGGCTGGCTGTGCCGGACACCCTCCAGGGGCGCATGATTGAAGTTTAAAAACCAAAAGGACGCAAAATGCTTGCGTCCTTTCACGATCCTGGTCGTATGTTCGGGCCTATAGCTGCTGCACCATCTCCGGGGCATCGCGGCGGCTGAAGATCAGCTTCTCGATTTCTACCGCGAACAGGATAATCCAGCCCAGACCAATGGAAAATATCAGTTGTGTCAGCGTCAGGGGAGCAGTGTCCAGCATCACCTGGAAGAAGGGGAGGTAGATGACTGCGATTTGCAAAAGAGTCGTAAACAGCACTGCCCCTAACAGGATGTGGTTATTACTGAAACCGACTCTGAAGAAGGAGGATCGATCCCCTGCGTGAATGGCCATCACCTCAAACATCTGCGTCATCGCCAGCACCGTAAAGGCAATCGTGCGCGGAACTTTAATCGCTTCACTCAGGATACCCTCACCGATGTCTTCCGCCAGCGGTTCACCTTCCTCGGACTGCAAATACTGTGTAATTCGTTCTTCGGGTGTCAGCGTATCCCAGTTGGCTGGGACATGCTCTTCGCCCACCAGGTTCTCCAGCTCTGACGCATCGAGGTGTTCCAGGCCCAGCGTCGGGCTGAATGCTTCCATACCATTCGAGGTGAAGCCCCAGAAGTAACCCACCAGTGTGACAATAGCGATCAGAATACCGACCCAGATGATATGACGACCTGTGCCCCCGGCCAGGATGCTCTCATTACGTGGGCGTGGCTTCCGCCGCATTACGTCTTTTTCCGCTGGCTCAAACCCCAGCGCAATAGCGGGTAAGCCATCTGTGACGAGGTTGATCCACAAAATCTGAATGGCCAGCAGCGGTATTCTGAAGCCCATCAGCAGTGCCAGGAACATCACCAGGATTTCACCGACGTTAGAGCTGAGCAGATATTTGATAAATTTGCGGATATTGTCGTAAATGACACGGCCTTCTTCGACCGCGTTAACGATAGAGGCAAAGTTATCATCAGTCAGCACCATCGCCGCCGCGCCTTTACTGACATCCGTCCCTGTGATGCCCATCGCCACACCGATATCAGCCTGTTTGAGCGCGGGCGCATCATTCACGCCATCGCCTGTCATCGCCACGATTTCGTTCTGGTCCTGCAATACGCGCACCAGCCTCAGCTTGTGCTCTGGCGAAACACGGGCGAAAACTGAGGTCTCCTTCAGGGACTGACGAAGTTCCTCATCACTCATCTTGTCCAGTTGCACACCTGGAACAGCCCTCTGCCCATTCTCCAGGATACCCAGGTCACGCGCAATTGCTTCGGCAGTGAGTGCATGGTCACCCGTAATCATAATGCTGCGGATGCCTGCCTGACGTGCGGTCTGGACGGCCTTTTTCGCCTCAGGGCG
>JBGSXK010000594.1:0-5505 GCA_041751455.1 Anaerolineae bacterium | reverse complement strand
GTGCAGGCTGTGCCAGATTATCAAACACCGCCTTCACCATCGCAGGCGTAAACTCTTTAGACGACAATCCATAACGTCCGCCCACAATTGTCAGGCGAGGAAGATTTTCCCCGGCTTCATGCAGTGCGGTCACACAATCGACATAGAGCGGTTCGCCCACACTGCCGGGTTCTTTCGTGCGATCCAGAACAGCAAGGGATTTCATATTGGCAGGCAGTGCTGCGATAAAGCGCTGAATATCAAATGGGCGGAAAAGCCGAACCTTTAGCAAACCGACCTTTTCCCCCTGCGCATTAAGGTAATCCACAGTTTCTTCAACTGTTTCGCAGCCCGAACCCATCAACACAACGACGCGTTCGGCATCCGGTGCGCCATAATAATCAAACAGGTGATACTGGCGGCCTGTCAGCAGGGCAAACTGATCCATCGCTGCCTGAACCACGTCAGGGCAGTGGAGGTAATTCGGGTTTACGGTCTCACGCGCCTGGAAATAGACATCCGGGTTCTGCGCTGTCCCCCGAATGATGGGATGATCTGGGGACAAAGCACGCTGGCGATGCTGATGGATATGTTCCTCATCAATCATAGCTCGCAGCACATCATGATCCAGCAGCGCGATTTTATTCACTTCGTGGGAAGTCCGAAAGCCATCAAAGAAGTGCAGAAATGGCAGGCGCGCTTTCAAGGTGGCAGCATGGGCGATAAGCGCAAAGTCCTGTGCTTCCTGTACAGAGGCCGAGGCCAGAAACGACCACCCGGTAGCCCTTGCCGCCATGACATCGCTGTGATCACCAAAAATGGAAAGCCCCTGGGCGGCCAGTGATCTGGCGGCGATATGAAAGACACACGGTGTGAGTTCTCCCGCGATCTTATACATATTGGGGATCATCAGCAGCAATCCCTGCGAGGCGGTAAATGTCGTCGCCAACGCCCCGGTTTGCAGCGCCCCATGGATTGCCCCGGCAACACCACCCTCACTCTGCATCTCTACGACATGGGGAACAGTTCCCCATAAATTCTGCTTATCCCCTGCTGCCCACTCATCTGCCCATTCTCCCATCGTCGATGACGGGGTAATCGGGTAGATGGCAATCACCTCACTCAGTTGATATGCTATTCGGGCGACTGCTTCATTCCCATCAAGCGTCGTAAAAACCCGTTCACCCATCAGAAGCTCCTCAATACCCTCTTAATTTGGCGCTATCAACACGCTGTTTAATTAATAATGCCCGTGAAGGTCGCCCTCTCAACAGTGAGGTGTGTAATGGAATGAACAGGCATTTGTCCATTTCATCGCACATCACACGGTACAGACAGGGACTCGACTCACTTACAGATACTGCGGCGGAAGGTTGGGGATTGACCTACGGGATAACAACGTTAACAGATTTCGACGTGTGATTCTGCGCACAATCTGGTAAAGTATTTAGCATGGCTAACCAAAACATGCTCAGACCATTGTCTAAACTTATGGAGAACAACAACACGTGGCTATTGAAACTCAATCGAACCCCATGCCCGCAAAGGCGAAAAGCCTTCCCTGGCAGCAGGCCGTAAAAGAATACCAGAACAACGATCTCCGCATTAGCCTGTGGCAGATGCTCAACAGCATTGCGCCCTATTTCATCTTATGGTATCTGGCCTATCGCAGCCTGGAAATCCATTATGGATTGACACTGCTCCTCACCACACTTGCCGGGCTGTTCGCCATGCGTATCTTCATCATTTTTCATGACTGCGGGCATGGCTCATTTTTCAAATCGCGCAGAGCCAATGATCTTGTGGGTGTCCTTACGGGCATCATCACCTTCACTCCCTATTTCGCCTGGCGACATGCTCACGCGGTACATCATGCCACCTCCGGCGACCTGGACCGTCGCGGTGTGGGGGATATCTGGACTCTGACGTATGAGGAATACCAGAAGCTCCCCCGCCACAAGCAGATTTTCTATCGTATTTACCGTAACCCGTTCGTGATTTTTGTCATCGGCCCGCCCATCGATTTCATCGTGCTTCAGCGGCTGCCCTGGGTCAATGTGTCGGAGAAGCCGCGCGAGAAAAACAGCGTCACCTGGACAAATCTTGCCCTGCTGGGCATCTTCCTGGGCATGGGCTTTACCATCGGCTTTACCGAATACATCCTGGTACAGCTTCCCATCGTCATGTTCACCTCGTCGCTGGGCGTGTGGCTGTTCTATGTGCAGCACCAGTATGAGAATGTGTACTGGGAGCGTCACCAGGAATGGGACTACGCGACAGCGGCGCTCTATGGCAGCTCGTTCTACAAGCTGCCGAAAATCCTCCAGTGGTTCTCTGGCAATATCGGCTTCCATCACATCCATCACCTCAGCCCACGCATTCCCAACTACAACCTGGAACCGTGCCACGACGAAAACCCCATCTTTAAAGAAATCGAGCCGCTGACCCTGCGTTCCAGCCTGAAGTCACTGCGCATCCGCGTATGGGATGAAGATCGTCACAAGATGATCGGCTACCACAAGCATGACCATCACCACCACGAAGAGCATGTCGAGCATGACCTGACCGAATATGGTGGTGCAGAAGCCTGACCCCTCGCAACCATCAAAAACCAGCGCCGGAGCGCTGGTTTTTTAATGCATGATACGCTTTGGTACCAGTCAATCCGTGGTGAAGCTGAATACTGTGGTAGATTCGTAAGTTTCACCAGGGCGCAGTACCGTCGAGGGGAAATCCGGCTGGTTAGGTGAATCGGGAAAGTGCTGAGTCTCGAGGCACAGGCCGTCACCCTGACGATAAGTGCCGCCGCTGGAGCCGACCAGCGTCCCATCCAGGAAGTTGCCCGTATAGAGCTGTATCCCCGGTTCGGTGGTCAGGACTTCCATCACTCGCCCGGAATCCGGCTCTTGCAGCCGCGCAGCCTGTTGCAGCGTGCGCGGGTTATCCCCCCGGTTCAGCACAAAGTTGTGATCATACCCCCGCCCCAACACCATCTGCGGATGCGCGGAGCGCAGATCCTGCCCCAGCCGCCGGGGCGCACGAAAATCAAACGGACTATCTGTCACAGAGGTCAGTTCTCCCGTCGGGATCAGATTAGCGTCCACCGGGGTATAATAATCTGCCGCAATCGTCAGCACATGATTGTGGATATAACCTGCTCCGTTTCCTGCCAGGTTAAAGTACGAGTGGTTGGTGAAGTTCACCACCGTTGGCGCGTCGGTGGTCGCATGATAATCAATCCGCAGTGCGTCGGAGGAGGTCAGAGTATAGACCACCGTCACAGGCAGATTGCCTGGATAACCTTCCTCCCCGTCCGGGCTGAGGTAGGTAAGTTTCACACCAACATTGTCCCCATCTCGTACTTCCTCCGCCGTCCACACCTGCTTATCGAAGCCCTTTGCCCCTCCATGCAGCGCATTTGGGCCGTCATTCGCCGCCAGTGGGTAAGCCTTGCCATCCAGCGTGAAGCGGGCATTAGCGATGCGGTTGCCATAACGTCCTATAAGGCTTCCAAAGTACATATTTCGGCGTTCATAATCCTCCAGACGGGTATAACCCAGGACGACATTCTCCATCCTGCCCTCACGATCAGGGACTCGAATTGAGGTAATAATGCCGCCATAGGTAATTACTCTGACTTCTATCCCACTGGCCTGGGTCAGAATAAATTCTTCCACCCCCTGACCATCCGTGGTCGTGTCATAAGGTTGTTTTTCAATGGTCCCTGAATAGCTCATTGTCTTAAAATTCCTGATGTAAAAGCGAAATTATCTCTTAAATCAACGCCTGCCCGCACCTGTGGCCCACGGGCAGCAGGCCGCTGATATTGTACCCCTTCATCCCCATCGGTTTCATGCAGTCCGCCGCTAAAGCACACCTTCGTCATAATCCACCCAGGTCACATCCAGGCCAAATTCTGCAAAAGATGGGTGAGAAAACGGCTGCCCCAGCAGTCTGCCTGCCAGGATTTCTCCTGCCGCTGGCGAACTCATGATGCCATGCCCCACATGCGCAATCGATACAAACAGCCCTTCAATCCCCGGATAGGCATCGATGAGCGCACGCTCGCTGTCATATGGCTGGCGCGTGCCGTCCGTCAGAGTGCGGTAGGCCGCCGCCGGGTCGCGGTAGACATAATAACCAGCATTGTGCGAAATTCCGCGCAGATAACGTGGATCACCAAAGCCTTCGCCAGGAAGATGGCCGAACTGCCGCGCCAGCAGTGCCAGCGCCAGCGACGGAAAACGCGCGTCTTTAAGCTGTTCCACAGGATACAGCGGTTCGGTCAGTGCGTCATGGGTCGCGTTTTCGCCATAACCTGCTCCGGCATGTTTGCTGTGCCATGTATATTCCCAGCCGAAAATTGCCCCGCTTTGTGCTTCTGGCCGCACATGCGGAAAAGGCGCAGCACCAATCAACATCGGCGCATCTTCGGGAAATGAGCTGTGTCGCCAGCCCGTCGTGAAGCTCTGGCGCGGGCGCACGATCACCGGCAGCTCCACCCCCGCCGTCCGGCCAACAGCGCGCGCACCCGCACCCGCCGCGATGACCACATATGGCGCGTCAATATCACCCACCGGGGTTTGCACCCCCTTCACGCGCCCGCTCATCACGCAGATCCGTACTTCCGGTACTCCCAGCAAAACCTGCGCAGAGCGTGTCTGCTGGACATAACGGTAAATCAGCGCATTAGAATCCAGCCAGCCTGCCACCGGGTCATATTTCGCCGCGATCACCCGTTCGCCTACCCAACCGAAGCGATAGGCTACCTCGTCAGTACCCAGATATTCGATATGCGTGAGGCCAATCTCATGCAGCCGTTTAACATCCGTCCGAAAGATCTCTGCCTGCTGTGAATTAAAAGCACAGAACAGATAACCATGCTGCTTCACGGCCAGCGACTGCGCCGCACCTTCGCCCAGATACTCGTCAGCATTCCGAAAAACCTCGACACTGCGCTGCATCTGCTGCGCCAGGCATAGCGCCGGCCAGCACGTGCGGAAGTTTTCCAGCGAGGCCAGCGAACTCCCTGCACCCAACCGTTCACTTTTTTCAATTAACACCGTTTTGATGCCCGGAGCCATTCGCTCCAGTGCCCACATTGCCGCCGTCCCTGCCGGGCCACCGCCGATAACCACCACATCAGCAGTGCGCGGCATATTCTCAACGCCAGGATTTGTGATAAATCGGGCCGTCACAGCATTAGGATCAGGTAAAGAGGTCATATGTTGTCTTAGCTGGGTCTGATGAGTCCATATCTGTTAAGTGTGGCGCACATCCGCGCTTTTTGCCACCATACGCTCACGCATTAGGGCGCATTTCAGCCCATCAGGTTCAGGCATGTTGAAATAAAAAACCAGCGCTCAAGTGAGTGCTGGTTTTTATTGTGCTGGGGGACCTGGATTCGAACCAAGATTAACAGGGCCAGAACCTGCCGTTCTGCCGTTGAACTATCCCCCATCGAATGACGAGCATGTTAACATAACCCCTGCCCTGTTTCAAGGGTTTTTTCCACATACTCGGATA
>JBGSXK010000593.1:0-2845 GCA_041751455.1 Anaerolineae bacterium | reverse complement strand
CGCCAGCCAAGCGCCTGAATGGTGACACGCAGGTCTTGCTGAAAGCGAATCGGGTCCATGATGTGCCAGCGATAGAGGCCGAAACGCTGCTGACTCTGGTAAAGGCCATCGGGCTTAATCACCTGCGGCAGGCCTAAAAAGGGTGTGGAAAATACCCCGTATTCGCCTTTGGGATGTTCGAAATTCCAGGCTCCGCCGAAATAATCCTCCGTGCCCGTGCCACAAATGGTTGGGAAATCCTGATCCCCATCCATGTAAAACTTGATTTCACCTTCGCCCCACCATCCGTTATTGTTCACCCCCCAGGCAATATACGTGCCGATATAGTGCCCCTTTCCTTGCACCCCATCAAGCAGGGTATGGACTCCCATATAGGGCAGTGGATTGCTGCGCCGCCACTGGGCGTGGAGGTAAGCGGCATCTGTGGGGATATCGGTCAGGGTATACGTGACCTGATAGTAGAAGCCACGCACAGGTTCGTCGATCAGGTTTTCGATGGTAATGCGGGCACTTTTGCGGAAGGGCATCTCCCAGTAACAGTTGAAGCCGCCTGCCGGGTTCACCGCGACGGGCAGTGAGGCAATATTGCAGCGCTGCCCCCAACCATTGCAGAAAAAATCGCCGAGCGGTGTTTCGATAGATGGGGTTTCCTCACCATCCCAATAGAAACGGATCACCAGTTTGCGCCAGACCAGCGGGTTAACGGTGAGCCAGATATGCTGGATCGCGCCGGGGCCTTCGATTTCGGCGATGGTCGTAGTCTTATGGGCGGGCAGGGTGATGCAGGGCGAGACTTTCCAACCCTGGCCGAGTTCTCGGGCGGCGTTCGCGCCTTCCCCCTCGGTGGCCATCCCCGCCTGACCCTTCGCGCCATTAAAATTTTCGGCGCTGATAGAGCGTGTTTGCGCGTCAGAAAGGCGCGAGAGATTGCCTAAGCTCATATTTAAGCCGTTGAAAGTGGACATACTTTTCCCTCATAAGTAAATGTTTTTGCTGCCAACCGGTATAATTGTAACGAAAGAATACCCTTTGAATATGCCTGGAGAAAAATGGTTTATGCGTTTTACAGATAATCAGATCCAACAGTTTCGGGAAGAAGGTTTTGTTGCCGTGCCGGATTTCTGGGCGGCGCATGAGGTGGCCGCGATGCAGGTGGAACTGGAACGCCTGAAACGCGAAGGGAAACTGCGAAATGTGGCAACCGATGGCGATGGTAAAATCCACTCGACGCAAAAGGTGAACCTGCAACTTTGCCCCATGTACCCGCACAGCACGTTTTTCCGGGCGATGCCCTTTGCGCTGAAAGTGGCTGAGGCTGTGCGTCAGTTAATCGGTGATCCGGTGATTCTGCATCTCGATCAGGTTTTCCTCAAACCCGGCCAGCATGGCGTGGGCACAAACTGGCATCAGGATAACGCCTATTTCAAGATTGATGACCCACTTAAGGGAACCGCCCTGTGGACAGCAGTGCATGAGGCAACGATTGCTAATGGTACGCTACATTTGATTCCGGGCAGCTTCCGCGAAGAATATGAACACAGCCGTGACCCGTACAGCGATCACCACATCCGCTGCTATCCGCCCGAAGATCGGGCTGTGCCAGTTGAACTGCCTGCGGGCGGGGTAGTCTTCTTTGTATATGGGGTCGCCCACGCCACAAAGGGTAATACTACAGATAAGGAACGGGCCGGAGTTGCATTTCATTTTATTAACGGGGATGTAGATGGCCATGCGCAGGGCGGTTTCGGGTTGGGTAAACGGCCTGTTCTGACTGGAACGGAGGCCAGTGGTGGTGTACGTGAATATGGAGAGATGGTGGCGGGGACGTGGGATGCTGAGATCGAAAAAACATTGACAACTGCTTGAGTCCATTGGATGCGGCAGGCTGGTAAATGGGCTAGACTCCCTCTCAAACAGTGGCTTTGAGAGGGATTATCATTATGGCAATTATCGAAGTAAAAGTGATTTTAACCTGTCCGGGACGTAATTATACCTTTGTTAAGGTGGTGACCGATTCCGGGGTGTATGGCGTGGGGGACGGCTCGCTGAATGGTAATGAGGCAGTGGTCGCCACCATGCTTGAGCATATCGGTGAACTCATTATCGGTCACGATGAAGACCGCATCGGTGACATCTGGAATATGCTCAATGTATGGGGGTACTGGCGCAACGGACCGATTTTTAAGTCTGCACAGGCGGCGATTGATACGGCATTATGGGACATTAAAGGTAAAAAGGCCGGAATGCCTGTCTACCAACTGCTCGGCGGCAGGGCACGTGAGGGCGCGATGGTCTACGGCCACGCACATGGGCGCGATCATGTCGAAGTCGAGGACAGCGTTCGCAGCTTTATCGAGCGCGGCTATAAGGCGGTGCGGGCACAGCCGGGGCCATATGGCGGCGCAGGGATGCTGCGTCGGACACCGGGGCGGCGCGATGATCTGCCGCCGACAGATTATTTCGAGCCAGAGCCATATATGCGCCAAGTCGCGCCATTGTTCGATCATCTGCGTGACACCATCGGCTTCGACACGCACCTGCTGCATGATGTTCATGAGCAGTTAACCCCGATTCAGGCCGCATGGCTGGCGCAGAGCCTGGATGAGTACATGCTGTTCTTTCTTGAAGACTGTCTGCGCCCTGAATATCTTGAAGGTTTCCGGTTGATTCGCCAGAAGTCGAACACGCCGCTGGCGATTGGCGAGATCATTCACACGCGTGAGCAATGCTTGCAGTTGTTCCGTGAGCAGTTGATTGATTACATCCGCACCCCGCCCATTCACATCGGCGGTATCACAGAGTCCATCAAAGTCTGTACGCTGGCCGAGCCGTATCAGATCAAGAG
>JBGSXK010000592.1:0-7186 GCA_041751455.1 Anaerolineae bacterium | reverse complement strand
CACTACATAAGTCTTTCACCTTCATTGTAAACCCAACGCTGAAGATTTGTCAATCACCGTAAAACGCCCGCAGCAGGCCGTAAAAAGCCACATCCTCAAAAACACCCTGATGATGTGCCCCCTGGCGGAACACGCCTTCCTTCACCAGTCCGGCCTGTTCCAGTACCCGCGCCGAGGTGGTATTCCGCGCCAGGCAGTAGGCATAAAGGCGATGCAGTTTAAGCGTCTCAAAGCCAAAACTCACGATCTGACGCACAACTTCGGTAGCATAATCCTGCTGCCAGAAATCAACCCCCAGCCAATAGGCAATTTCGCCACGCTGGTGAATGAGATTGACCTCAATATCCACATAGCCGATCAGGGTAAAATCCTGTGGACGCTCGATAGCAAAACGATAAGCCGTACCTTCCATCACTTCCTGATGACTGCGGCGGATCATGGACTCAGCATCGGCCAGCACGTAAGGCCGGGAAATATCCATCAGATTAGCCGTGACTTCCGGTGTTTGAAGCAGTGACACAAGCTGACCGGTATCGGCCATCTCAAAGCGTCGCAGCAGCAGATGCTCAGTTTCCAGGGTGGGCAGCATCAACACAAGCTAATCCTCCTGCGGCTCAAAGTCGGAACGCAAAATCGCATACCAGCACAGGTCCAGCGCCTGCCCCCACTTGATGATATGGCCGCGCATCATTCCCTCGTAGATCATGCCCGCTTTTTGCATCACACGCGCGGAGGCCACATTATCGGCAAAATGCGAGGCCAGCACCCTATTCAGCCCTGCTTCCTCAAAGCTGAAGCGAAGGATACGCCGTACTGCTTCCGTCATATAGCCATGCCCCCAGTAGGGCACACCCAACCAGTAACCTGCTTCCGCCTGTGTGCCATCTTTACGCACGGTCAGTGTGATCGTACCCATTACGGTATCTTCATCTTTGGGCACCAGCGCAAAGGGGAAAACACGCCGCTCCGCGATGAGACCGTGCCCCCGGTTAATCCATTCCAGCGCGCCACCCTCAGGATAAGGATGGGGGATATTGAGGGTAGTGGCGGCAATCCGCCGGTCACTGACCAGTTTTTGCACCGTTTCGGCGTCTGCCAGCTCAAAGCGGCGCAAATACAGCCGCTCGGTTTCCAGTGTGGGAAGATAAGTCATCGGGCAACCCTTTCAACTCGACAGGTCGTTAAGCTGCTGCCACATCTCCACGAAGCTCAGGGTTCATCGTAGTAAGTGCGCAGTGATTTCCCATCTTTCAGGATGAGGTAAAGCGGCAGGGTGAACACTTAAAATCATTTGATAAGCCTCTCGCCGCGCGGCAACAGCAAACGCAGTGGGAGTCCGGTTTAAGTCAGTCGGTGTGACCCGTCAGCGCGGCGAACTTTCCTGTAGAAAGGCGGCACAGGATTCAAGAATATCATACAGGCACTTGACCGAATACCGCCAGTCGTCCTTCTTCAAAAAGCCATGGTTCAAGTCCGGGATGATCTGCCAGCGTACATAATCTGCTGTTGTGCCCTGTAGGTTGAGGGCTTCACTGTAATAGGGATCGGCTGTGCCGACGATGGCCAGCGTGCGGATACCCTTCGCATCCTGTACCGCCGACCCAATTGGGGTGAGCAAAATCAGCGCTTTTTCATCAGCGTCCAGCGCATGGGCCACTGTCACTGCCAGCGGTGTTCCCAACGACTTGCCGATAACAGACACCTCACGATAATCCCTTTTCATGACCAGATCGAGGGCTCCGGTAATGTCCTGCATAAGATAAGGCATCTGCTCTGGCAGCAGGTCACTCTGGTTTACCTGAAAACCATACTGCACGGGCAGCACATCATATCCCTGTTCCAGCCCCAGGTAAAGCATATGATACAACGCCGGATGATCGAGGGTATAACCGCGCCCCGGCAGCAGAATCATGAGCTTGTCCGAGGCGGTCTGCTGCTGGAAAAAGTGATTGCGGATGGTCAGTCCAAAAGGAGACTGCACCTCCAGCGGTGTGATCGTGTAGGACATAAGACTTTCCTTGCTCGCTATGGGTAATCCAGCAGAGTCTTTAGCGTGTCCTGGGGATGCTCGTCGATAAACTGGTAGGCCTGCGCCGCATCCTCATAACGGAAGCGCTTGCTGATGAGCGGCGCGACCTGCAAACGCTCACTTTCGATCAGGCGCAGCGCCGTCTGCTCGACACGCCTCAAGTCCCACAGGGGGGCACAGCGGTGTGGCATCCCCCACACGGGCATACTGGAAATCAATGTCGGGCGGTTATGATGCCACTCCGCGCCCAGCTCAACTTGTGGGCTGCCGCTGTAATAACTGGCCGTGACGATCACTCCACCGGGCTGGATGCAGCGAATCGCCGCTTGCAGCGCAGGATATGCGCCGGAAATTTCGATAGCGACATCAACCCCTTTTTTACCGGTTTGCTCCTTGATGGCCAGCGCGACATCGCCCTGGGACGGGTTCAGCGTCAAGTCCGCGCCCAACTGCTGTGCCATTGCCAGCCGGTTCTCCAACATATCCACCGCAATAATGCGCTCTGCGCCATTCATGCGTGCGATTTGCAGCGCCAGCAGGCCCAGGGCACCCATGCCAAAGATCGCCACATGATCGCCCACTTTGAGCTGGGCATCATGCACGGCGGTCAGCGCAAAAATCGCCGGGTCGGTGAATAATGCATGTTCTGGTTTCATGCCGGTTCTGAGCGGGAACAGGGCGCTTTCTGGGCGCACGTTGGTCGGACGGTGGGCCATCTCGCCATGTGCCAGATCGCCCACTTTAAAGCGCATGACTTCTGTACCCACCTCAATCACCTCACCCACCAGCCATGATCCCAGGTTGATGGGGTAAAAATTTGCATCTGTCTCGCGCGGCAGGAATAAGCGCAGGTCACGGTCAAAGGCACGATCCAGAAACGGTGTTTTGCCCCGGTAAAGTGCCATCTCTGTACCATGCTTGATACCGCTGACGACGGCGCGCAGGCGCACTTCATCGGGCTTCAGCGGGCGTTCTTCATACTCGCGAAACTGGATTTGGCGGGGGGCGGTGACGACAAACTCTTTCATGTGCTGGCTTCTCCAAAGCGCTGCATAGCCTTAAAGATCGCTTCTGTGCCAAAATCCAGCGCTGCCACCGGGATGCGCTCGTCAGCATTATGGATCGTGCTCAGGAAATCCATTTCCTGCGGCAGTTTCATAGGGTTGAAGCCGTAAGTCTGGATGCCCAGGCGCGAGAAGAATCGGCCATCGGTCACGGCAGGCATAAGCATAGGCACAGGGATGGCTTCCGGGTCGGCCTCGCGCAGAATATCTGCCAGCATATCAAACAGGGACATATCAATCTCTGTTGTTGTGCTGTCGGCGCGCACAATTTCGATCTCGATCTCGTCGTCAATCAATTCGCGTATCTCGCTGACCATCTCCGCTGGCGTTTGCCCCGGCAGCAGACGGCCATCAATCTCGACGGTGATCGTGCCGGGCAGCACATTGGTCTTGGTGCTGGCCTGGATGATGGTGGGGCTGGCGGTGTTGTGCAGCACCGCGTTGAGGCTGCGCCCCGCTTCGCCCAGTTCATCCAGCACGGCATCAGTCTGTTCCGGGTCCAGCAGGTTTTCGATGACGGCTCTTGCTTCACCCTCCAGCCCTTCCATCATGGCTTCCAGCATCATCTGCGCAGGCGGGGTCACATGCACAGGCAGTCGCTCCGTGCCCAACGCCGCCAGCATATCGGCCAGCTTGACAATTGCGCCGCCGGGCATAGGCATGGAGGCGTGCCCCGCCTGCCCACGCATCGTCGCACGCATCCAGCATATGCCTTTCTCGGCGACCTGAATGGGATAGAAGCATTTGCCGCCAAAATAGGATGAGAAACCGCCCAGCTCGCCAAGTGCATAACGGATACCCGCGAACAGTTCGGCATGTTCTTCGACCAGGAATTTTGCGCCATCGTCACCGCCCGCCTCCTCGTCGCTGACCACGCACAACACCACATCACCCGGCAGTGCCGTGCCCTCGACTTTGGCTTTCATAAACGCGGCCAGCATCATTGCAATGCCGCCCTTCATATCCAGCGTCCCGCGCCCCCACAACTCATCGCCGATGATCTCGCCGCTGAAAGGTGGTTGTGTCCAGGGTTGGCCGACGGTGGGCACTACATCGACATGCCCATACAACAACAGCGGTGGCGCGCTGCCCGCGCCCTTCAACCGGGCGATCAGGTTAGGACGGGCGGGGTTTTTCGCCAGCAGAATAGTCTCCTGCTGAATACTTTGCAGCAGGCCGTCAATATAATTAATGCACTCGGCCTCGTCACCGGGCGGGTTGGTGGTGTCGAAGCGAATCAGCGCTTGCAGCAGTTCTGCCGGGCGCTGGTAGATGGTGGAATCGGGCATACCTGTTTTCCTTTTCAGGGTGATATAGAAGCAGCGCGTGGGTGCTTTGCCCTTGCTCAACACACAGCGCTCAAAACACGTCACTTTAGTAAAAACGATTGTAACCCGTTTTAGCGCACACTTGCCATCCCTGCGGCTGTGATATAGGATTCCCCGCTGAACAGGTGGGGGAAGTATGGAAATTAACTTTGAGGAAACAGGATGGGATTTAACGAACCACCCTTCAGTTTAGACGATACCGCGCCAACCGGCACCATCAAAATGGTTAAAATTGATGAGGGCAATCACGGCGAACCGCCGCTTACGCCCTGGCGACGGGCCGCAGGCTGCATCACGCTGGTGCTGGCGGCCATTCTGACACTGGCTGCCGCGCTATTGATTCTGCTGCCAATAGAGGAAGCGCCCCCGGAAGTACCGACCAGCACTGCCGAGACCGTCGCGCTGGAGCCGACTTTCACACTGCCACCAACAGACCCGCCGCCCACTGTGCCACCGGATACGCCGCCCGACCTGCTGCCTACGCTCAGCACGGATGCGCTGAATCAGCTTTTGAGCCAACCGCTGGTGGCGGTGGAGGCCAGCAGTGGTTCAATTCGCATCGAGCGCAATCCCTACGATCCCTTTACCTTTATCCCGGATCGTCCACGCAGCGAAGTGATTGAGTACACTGTCGCGGAAGGCGATACGATTTTCGGCATTGCGGAGCGCTTCGGCCTCTCGCCGGAGACGATTGCCTGGTCGAATGACCGCTCGATTATCGGCAACCTGCGCCCCGGCAGGCCGGTGAATGTGCCACCTGTCAATGGGGTCTATCATCAGGTGATCGGCAGCAGCACGATTGCCCAGATCGCCGCGTCCTACGGCATCAGCGATCCTAATGTGATTATTGACTCGGAGTACAATGATTTGTTTGGCACCGCGCCGGATACCGTGCTGCCCAGCGGTACATGGATCATGATTCCGGACGGGGTGGCGGAGCAGATCGCCTGGACACCACGTGTGGAGCGTGAAGGCAATAACGCCAATACGACAGGCGGCGATTTTGTCTCCTTTGCACCAGGGGAACCGGGCAGTTGTGGGCGCGTGCAGAATGTCAGTGGTACCGGTTGGTCGCGGCCTATCGCCAGCTATCAGTGGACACGCGGCTTTACCTCCTGGCATACAGGCGTGGATCTGGCGGCCAGTCCGGGTACCCCTGTCTTTGCTGCCAATGGCGGCGTGGTCATCTTCTCCGGCTGGAACAGCTTTGGCTATGGCGATACGATTGTGCTGTCACATGGGCCGTTCAGCACGGTTTACGGCCATTTGAGTTCTCGTAATGTGAGCTGTGGACAGGTCGTTTCTTCAGGGCAGCAGATTGGCGGCGTGGGCAGCACGGGCCAATCTTCGGGGCCGCATCTGCATTTTGAGATTCGTTATCTGGACCAGCCCACAGACCCCACGCCAATTATCGGGTTCTAACGGGCTTTATCCGTCTTTGCAGGGACGATATCTATCTCGTCCCTGCAATTCAAATGGTATGGATATGCACATCACCACTATCGAGCGCCTGCTGCTCTTCGTTATCCTCGCCGCTTATGGTGTGGTCGGGGTTTTATTCGCACTCCACACACCAGACTGGCAGGCCCCGGACGAACCCGCCCACTACAACTATGTGGCGCAGGTGGCCGAAAATGGCTGCTGCCCGGTCATCGAACCCGGCGACTGGCAGCAGGCCTATCAGGAAGAAATCAAATCCGCTGCATTCGCGCCACAACTGCTTGGCGAATTGGAGACAATCCAGTACGAAGATCACCAGCCGCCGCTGTACTATCTGCTGGCTTCGCTGGTATACAGGTTCACATCGGGCGACTTACAGGCGCTGCGCCTGTTCGGTGTGCTGATCGGCGCGGGGGTGGTGCTGGCTGCTTATCAGATTGGCAAAACGCTTTATCCAGAGCGTCCCGCGCCTGGTCTCGGTGCGGCGGCGTTTGTCGCGTTTTTGCCACAGCATGTAGCCATGCTGGCGGCAGTCAACAACGATAGTCTGTCGGAGTTGTGGATCGCGCTGACGCTGCTGGTGACGCTGGTTTACCTCTCGCCCCACCTGCCTCTCGGCAGGCAGAGAGGGGCAGAAGTTATTTTGGGTTTTCTACTCGGTCTGATCTTCATCACCAAATCCACGGGTTACCTGATGGCCGGGGTGGCGCTGCTGGCGCTGCTGCTCAGGTGGCGGCGCAGTGAACAGCCCTTCAGCGATCTGCTGCGGAGACTGGCGCTGCTGCTCATTCCGTCGCTGCTCATCGGAGGATTATGGTGGGGGCGCAATATGAGCGTCTATGGCTTCCCGGATTTCCTCGGCCTGCGCGCCCATGATGCGGTGGTGGCCGACCAACTGCGCACCATCGACTACATTGCTCAGATGGGTCAGGGGGAATATCTGCGCAGCGCTGTTCAGACTACGTTTAACTCCTTCTGGGGGCAGTTCGGCTGGATGGCGCTGCCGCTGCCCGCGTGGATGTATCTTGTGTTCACGCTGCTGTTGGCGGTTGTGATTGGCGGGCTGCTGCTGGGTCGCCTGGTGCTGCGCCAGAAAGAGGCTGTGCCTGCCTTCCGACGCGATGCCTGGAGTGTGATGGGGTTAATGCTCGTGTTAGCCCTGCTGGCCTATCTGTACTACAACACTGAGTTTGTGCAGTTCCAGGGGCGTTATCTGTTCCCCGGTCTCATCCCGTTTGCGCTGCTGATTGCGCTTGGCCTGGATGCCTGGGCACGCTGGCTGCTGCCAAAAATCCCCCTGGCACAATGGCTTACGCCGCTGCTGT
>JBGSXK010000591.1:0-6717 GCA_041751455.1 Anaerolineae bacterium | reverse complement strand
CTCCACTTGACTCTGCTCCAAGATAAGCGAAAATACCCGCAGCCTTACACAGAAGGATATTCTCCGCGATGAAAGTCGGCGTATTAGCGTTGCAAGGCGCGTTTATCGAACACAAGAAAAAGTTGCAGGCATTGGGTGCGGAGGCGCGTGAAGTGCGACTACCCGGCGACCTGGACGGGCTGGACGGACTGATTATTCCCGGCGGCGAAAGTACCACTATTGGCAAGCTGGCAGTGGAGTATGGGCTGATCGACCCGCTGCGCGAGTTCGCCCGTACAAAGCCGACCTGGGGCACCTGCGCGGGAATGATTTTCCTGGCCACAGATATCGGTATTGACCGCCAGCCTATTCTAGGGGTGATGGATATTCAGGTCAATCGTAATGCCTTCGGGCGGCAAATCGACAGTTTTGAGGTTGATCTGCCCATTGCTGTGTTGGACTCCGAGCCTTTTCACGCCATCTTTATTCGCGCGCCAGTGGTAACGGCAGTTCAACCAGAAGTCGAGGTACTCGCCCGGTTAGAGGATGGTCGTATCGTGGCTGTCCAGCAGGAACACCTGCTGGCAACGGCCTTCCATCCAGAATTAACGGATGATAACCGTTTACATCAACATTTCCTGAGTATAATAAGCAAAAAAACGGGCTAAACTCGCTGTTCACAAATGTAAGTGACATGCTAAAATATCGCCCGCGATCACTCAGTCTATCTGTTCTGCCAGCGCAACATGGGGGTGAAAAAACCATGCGCCATCAGTTTTATGCTTTCGTCGACGATATTGAATTCGAGGATGATGAAGAGGAACTTGAAGAAGAAGAAGACCTCGATTTTGATGAGGAGATTGAAGACTTCGAGGAAGAAGATGTCGAAGAGCTTGAGGAAGATATCAGTGAACTCGTTGTAGAAGCAGACTTTGTCATTGTCGAGGACGACGAAGAAGAGATTGACGATGAAGGTTATGACATCGACGAGCTTGAAGACGAAGACGACCTCTACGACGATGACGATGATCTGTACTATGATGACGATGATGATCTGTACGAAGACGACGATGGTTTTTAATCATCTCGTTCAGACCGGTTGTTGAGCGTTTCTATGTCCTCACGAATCATCCTGGACACGGACATCGGTACAGATGTCGATGATCTGTTGGCTCTGGCGCTCATTTTGCAGTCGCCAGAGCTTCAGCTTGAAGGAGTCACCTGCGTCTATGGTGATGTCGATTTACGGGCGCGCATGGTGCATAAGGTGCTGCGGTTGTATGGCCGTGCTAATGTGCCCGTGTTCACCGGCATGAGCCGGACGATACTCGGCCTGCGCCCGATCTACTGGGGTGGGCATGAGGGGGTTGGCTTGCTGGATGCAGATGACACAGCCCAGACTCCTACTTCCGGTGACGCGGTAGATTATATCATCGAAACGGTGATGGCGAATCCCGGCGCGATCCATCTGGTGTGCATTGGCCCACTGACCAACGCAGCGATGGCCTTCCTGCGCCAGCCGCATCTGGCAGAGAATCTGGCGCACCTGACCATTATGGGAGGTGTGCTGGGTGGTGCTGGGCGGCTGGAGCTGCCTTATGCCGAGCATAACATTATCTGCGATGCAGAGGCCGCGCATATTGTCATGACCGCAGGCGCACCCATTACTCTGGTGCCGCTGGATGTGACCACTCAGGTGCGTATTCGCCCGGAAGATACCGCGCGCATCCGTGCTGGAGGTACGCCTTTTCATGAGGCGGTCGCCGGGCAGGTCGAGGTCTACCCTGGCTTTGCACGCGGGTGGACCCATCTCCATGATCCGCTGGCTGTGGCCACGCTAATTAAGCCCGATCTGGTTAAATTCACTGAAGTGCATGTGGACGTGGAAACAGGCGGTCGTTATGCCGTTGGTGCGACGCTGATGCGCCGTCCCAGCGAGCAGCACCCGGTGAATGCCCGTGTCGCCCTGGAAGTGGATGTCGCTGGCTTTGAGGCATTTCTGACAGAACGGCTGGCGCGCGCCATGACCTGACACACTTAAGGATTGAGGGCTTTACAAAAAAATAATCCGCTATAAAATGAAATCTGGTCAGGGAATACCCTGGCTTTTTGAACGCGAGTCTAGCAAGGACACCATGAACGACAGTAGTAGTCAACGCGAACAGAAGCCGCCCTTACCTGGCGGCAGTAACGCAGGCTAACGTCGTTTCCCCTTTTAAACCGGGGATAACGCACCCGCGTTATTGCCGTCCCTGCCCGTGAGCGCAGGGAGAAACCCCGGTAAATCAGCTCTGTTCCAGACACCCAAAACCTTATATCCATAACGTCTGCGGCTGCGAGTTTATGCCCTGGCATCTCTCCAACCGCGTGTCTGTGCAACGGAGGATATCATTATGTACAATGATCTTTTGTTTGATCGCCTGACCCCGACTGCTCTGGCCGAGGATCGTATTGACGAACTTATCACCGAAATTGAGGAACTGGATAACCTCCTCAGCCCTGAAGCGCAGCAGCTTATCCGCAATCTGCGCCCCCATACCGTCAGCGATGACGTGTACGAAGAGATTGACGAGCGGGATACTTTTGGCGGGCGTGTGGCCGACTGGCTGGCGGGCTTCGCCGGAAGCTGGAAGTTTATCCTCAGCTTCATGTTCCTGATGCTGGTCTGGATCACCCTCAATATGTTTCTGGGTACACGCGCTTTTGACCCCTTTCCATTTATCCTTCTCAATCTGGCACTCAGTACGCTGGCAGGGCTGCAAGCGCCGGTGATCCTGATGGCGCAAAATCGCCAGTCTACCAAAGACCGTGCAGTAGCCGATAACGATTATCAGGTCAATCTTAAGAACGAGCTGGAGATTGCCGACCTGCATCGCAAAATGGATGCACTGACAGAGGCACTGACTACTCAGACACGGCTGGTGAATGCGCTGGTTTCTGCGCGTCGCCAGGAACTGAGCGCCACCGTCCGTGCCATGGAGAGCGCCCGCAGCGACAGCATGGACAGCCACATTCAATAGTAGGGAGTAGCGCATGTCAACATTTCTGGAACAAATCGAGCAGCAGTTGCAGGTAGCTCTGGCAGAAGGCAATCTGGAAAGCCTGCGCCCCGTATTGAATGACGAATACCCCGCAGACCTGGCCGATGCGTTGGAACGGCTGGATTTGGACGATCAGTATGCGGTGTTCCAACTGCTGGAACCGGAACTGGCCGCCGAAGTGTTGAATGAACTGGGAGCGGAGACCACCCGGCGTATCCTGGAGCAGATGCCTGTCGCGGAAGTAGGCGCGCTGCTGGATGAGATGGCGATGGATGATGCCGTCGAAATTCTCACCGAAGATGTGTCGCCAGGGATGCGCGAGGCACTCCTGGACGAGATGGAACCAGAGGACGCAGCAGAAGTCAAGCGCCTGCTGCAATATCCTCCGCAGAGCGCGGGCCTGCTGATGACGGAGAAATACGTGCGCGTCAGGGCCGAGATCACAGCGGGCCAGGCGCTTGACCATGTGCGTAAAGTGGATGACGAAGTAGAAACCGTTCATGATCTCTATGTTCTGGATAACACACACAAACTCATCGGTGTGGTCTCCCTGCGCAGGATCATTACCAGCCCGCCAGAGAGCCTGGTCGCGGATATCATGGAGACAGACCTTGTTACGGTGCCGCCCGATATGGATCAGGAAAAAGTTGCCCGCCTCATCTCGCGTTACGATTTCCTGGCAATGCCGGTCACCAAAGCAGATGGCAGGATGCTGGGCATTATTACTATTGATGATGCGATGGATGTGCTGACCGAGGAAAATACCGAGGACATCCTGCGCCTGGGTGCGGTGGAGAGCGCCGGCCTCGACCAACCTTATTTCACCATTCCCTTATGGCGTGTCATCCGCAGTCGCTTTGGCTGGCTGCTGCTGCTGTTCCTGGCCGATACCCTCACGGGCAATGTACTGCGTGTTTTCGAGGATGAGTTATCTGCTGTGGTGGCGCTGTCGTTTTACATCCCGCTGTTGATTGGTACCGGGGGAAATACCGGGTCACAAACGGTGTCTACCATCATTCGTGGCATGGCCGTACAGGATATTCACGCCAAAGACCTGTGGCGCGTGCTGCGGCGTGAGCTGGTCGGTGGGCTGCTGCTGGGTGCGATGTTGGGCGTGGTGGCGCTGGGACGCTCCTACTTATGGGATCAGAATGTGTCGCTGGCCTTGGTGGTAGCCCTGTCAGTGGTTGTTATCTGTTCCTGGGCCAATCTGATTGGTTCGTTTATCCCTATGCTGGCACGCCGCTTCAACATTGATCCGGCCGTGATCTCTGCACCGCTCATCACTACATTAGTGGATGCCACCGGATTATTCATTTACCTGATGATCGCGCGGCTGCTGCTGGGGATATAGCATAATCCGTCTGTTCCCTGCATACCACTCTCATATCGCGCGCTGTGTTAGTTCCTGCTAAGCTAACTCGTGTTTAGATAGACACGATTTGCGTGGAACAACATTCAGGAGGTGATATGAGCCAGTTCCCTATTCTGGTTATCCTGGCAGGCGGCGCGTCATCGCGTATGTGGCCGCTGCGTGAGAAGTCGTTGCTGCACTTCGGCACAGAGCCGCTGCTGGTCAGCCAGCTTCGACGTTATCAGGCACTCGGCTTTCGTGAGGCCGTGATTGTGGGCAATCCGGCCAATGCCGAGGACATCAAGGCGATGGCCGGACAGATCAGCGATCTGCATGTGCAGGTGGTCGTACAGGCCGAGCCAAAAGGTATGGGCGATGCCCTGCTGCAAACCGCGCCGCTGCTGGCACAGCACCCGGAAACCGCGATTTACATCAACCAGGTACATGATGTGGTCGATGAACGTCTGCATATGGATATGCTGAGTCTGTTTAAAGCTAACCCTGGCGCAACTTACCTTGCAGGCTATGAAATGGAGGATTATTTTCCCGGCGGCTACCTGGTAGTGGACGGAGAAGGGCGCATCAGCGGGATCATGGAGAAGCCCGGCGCGGCTAACAGGCCGAGCAATCTGGTGGCGATTGTCGCGCATATCCACAGCCATGCCGGACGCTTACTGGACGAGATTCGCGCGGAGTATGCGAAAGATACCCCCGGTGATGACCATTATGAGCGGGCGATGGACAGCCTTATGAAAAACCAGGTCTACAAAGTGGTACGCTATCAGGGGCATTGGAGTGCATTAAAATACCCCTGGCATGTGCTGGACATCATGGAATATTACCTGGGGCAGATACAGGGGCAGACTGTTGAAGACGGGGCCTATATCGCGCCTACTGCGTCACTGGTGGGTGATGTGTATATCGGCACAGGAGCGAAGGTGTTCCCCGGTGCGGCGGTGGTAGGGCCAGCGTACATCGGTGCACGAACGATTGTAGGTAACAACGCACTGGTGCGGCATTCAATGGTGCTGGAAGATTGCAATGTCGGCTTTACAACCGAGGTCGCCCGTAGTTATGTGGCCGCAGGCTGCCAGATGCACGCCTGTCGTGTGCTGGATTCGATCTTTGGGCCAGAAGTGAACTTTTCGGCAGGCTGTACTACCGCCAACTTGCGTATTGACCGCGGCAATGTACCGGTGCTGGTGAAGGAGCAGAAGCTGGACAGCGGGCGGGATAAGCTCGGCGCGATCATCGGGCAGGGGGCATTTCTGGGTGTGGATGTACTGACCATGCCGGGAGTCAAAGTCGGGGAGTTTGCGCAGGTGGGGCCGGGGACGCATGTGCTGCGTGATGTGCAAGATCGACAGCGTGTGTATGTGAAGCAGGAACTTGTGATCGTAGATGGGAACGAAGCATGAGCCAGGTGGAAATTAACAGCAGCATTTTCAAAAAATATGATATTCGTGGCAAGGCGCAGGGGGCAGATACGCCTGTGAACCCGGCGGTTGCCCGGCGCATCGGGCAGGCCTTCGGTACTTATATTCAGCAGAGCGAGAGTAAGAAGCTGGTGGTGGTAGGGCGTGATAACCGCGCCTCCTCGCCCGACCTGACTCAGGCCGCTATTGAAGGCATCAACGCCAGCGGGTGCGATGTGCTTGATATCGGGCTGGTCTCTACGCCGCTGGTATACTGGCATTCACTCCAGCAGGGCGAGGCAGGCGGGCTGATGGTGACAGGCAGTCATCTCGCGCCAGAATATAATGGTTTTAAGCTGGCGGTAGGCAGTCGCAATCTTTACGGCCCACAGATTCAGGAAATACGCGGGCTGGCGATGAGTTCGCGCATTTATCATGGCACGGGCACATCTGAAGCAGTGGACACCGCCTACAGCCAATATCTCGATGATCTGGCGCGCCGCTTGCAGCCGATGCAGCGTTCGCTCAAAGTTGTTCTCGACCCTGGTAACGGCACAGGCGGAATCTTCGCTCCACGCCTGTTTCTCAGGCTCGGTCATGATGTCACCTGTATCTTTTGCGAACCTGATGGCCGATACCCCAACCACCAGCCCGACCCGCAGTCTGCTGCTAATATGATCGCGCTGGGGGCCAGGGTGCGCGAAAGTGGGGCAGATGTGGGTATTGCCTTCGATGGTGATGCGGATCGTATGGGGGCAGTGGACGAGAATGGCGAGATGATCGCTGCTGATCGGGTGCTGGCGCTGCTGGCACGCGATATGCTGACGCGGCATCCCGGTGCGTCAGTGGTGGCCGATGTCCTCAGCAGTCAGGTGTTGTTCGACGAAGTGGCGAAAGCGGGCGGTCAGCCCGTGATGTGGGCCAGTGG
>JBGSXK010000590.1:0-9219 GCA_041751455.1 Anaerolineae bacterium | reverse complement strand
AGCAGCTTCAGCACCTGCAGCGCGTTGGGGGGCAGGTTCATGCCGCGCTGCTTCAGGATGTCCTGCTGTGTGCGCAGAAGCTGGGCGAGTTCATCGACGCGCTTCATAAGCTGGCGTACCTGCTGGGACGAATGATCTCTTATGGCCTGGATGCGAGCGGTATCTTCATACATCATGACGCAGTACCTCATAAATGGGGGTCTTTTGCTGCCGCCCCTTCACCTGGATGGCTTCACGCTCTTCACAGCGCATGGAAGCCAGGAAGCCCGGCGGGCTGTGCTGCCGCAGGTGGGCCAGTGTGTCCTCGCTGATGATAATCTGTCCCCCGGCGGCATTTTCTTCCAGCCGTTTGGCGAGGTTGATGGCATCACCAATGGCGGTAAAGTCACGGCGGTTAAGGCTGCCCACGTTCCCCAGCGTGGCGACACCTGTATTAATGCCAATGCGGTAAAAATGGGGCTCCGGCGCGATCCCTAACTGGCTGTAAAGCCGGGCGAAGGCATTACGCATCGACAGCGCCGCCTCCACCGCCTGCGCGGCATGATCCTCACAGGGGGAAAGCTGCGAGTTGAAGAGGCCCATGACCTCGTGCCCCATGTATTTGTCGATCACCCCCTGCGCTTCATGGATGCAGTTGGAGGCGACGGTGAGGTGCATATTGAGCATTTCCATGATCTGCTGGGCGCGCAGCCCTGGCGGGAAGGTGGAGAGCGGGCGTACATCGACGAAGATACAGGTCACTTCGCGGCGTTCCCCACCCAGCCCCAGATTGGCAATCGTCGTGATGTTATCCACCATTTCCGGCGGCAGGTAACGGCGCAGGGTGGTGAGGATAGCCTCGTTTTCGCGCTGCTCGGTCAGGTCGTCAATGACCAGCGCCAGCCCATAGGTGCGATGCTGGCCGGGGTCTTTCAATGGGCTGATCTTCACACTCAGCACTCTGCGGCCTTGCTCCAGGTCGTCGGTGTCCATATCCACCACACAGTTCTGGTTATGCTCATAGACCAGGCGCAGCTCGTTGGCAAACTGCTGCTCGAAACCGGGCAGCAGTTTGGCAAGGGGCTGGCCGGTGGCGCTGGCACGGTCACAGGCCAGAATTTCGGCGGCGGCGCGGTTGTAGATAATGATATTGTGCTGGCTGTCGGTGGTAATCACACCGCTGCCGATGCTCTCGAAGATATTGTCCATGAACTCTTTAAGTTCATTAATGGCATTGAGGTTGGTTTGCACACGGGTAAAGAGCCGTGCGTTTTCGATGGCAATCGAGGCCTGGTTGGCGAAGGCGGTCAGCAGGTTGCGCTCGCGGTCTGTAAATACGCCTGCGCGCAGGCGGTTGTCCACATACACCGCGCCGATCACCCGATCTTTCAGCTTCAGCGGCACACACAACACCGAGCGCAGCGCCAACCGGGCAATCGTGGCGTTGTTGTCGGCAAAGCGTTCGTCATCAAAGGCATTATCAGCCAGCAGCCCCTCGCCGCTTTCCAGCACTTTGCGCAAAATCCCACTGCTGCCCTGGAAAGTGACGACACCCTGCTTGTCCTGCTGTTCCGGGTCATGCGAGATACGGAACTCCCACTCGTCGGAAAACGGATTTGCCAGCACGATATAACCGCGCTCCGAACCTGTGAGATCGACCACATTCTGCATGGCCTCGCGCAGTACCGCGTCCAGGTCCAGCGAGGAGTTAATCTTCTCCGAAGTGCCAGCCAGCGCACGCAACTGCCCCAGCTCGGTGGTTTCGCCCACCAGCGCGGCCTCGATGCTGGTTAAGTCCTCGTCAATACTGCTCAGGGTGTTAAACGTGCCCATGGGCAGGCTCATGCCACGCATCTGCAGGATCTGATGCTGGCTGCGCAGGGCAGTCTCCACCTCTTTGACCAGCGAGCGGATACCGTACACATCATTCAAAAGATTTTCGGGGGTATCGGGCATCGCCGCTTATCTCCACCTGACTTTATAGAATGGTCTCATTATACACCTGTCCAATTTTCTGCAGCCTGTCATAAAAAGCTCAAAACAGCCTTTATGTTGAAAAAAGCATGAAGATTATGAGTTTCCCAGAGTGTTTTAACCTGCGGTAAACGCAAGGAAAATGCAAGGCGAACACGTGCAGACCTCCTCTGTGCTGCGCGGGGCAGTCTTTTTGTGCGCCTATGAAGAACGGGCGTATGATGGACACAGATATTCTTCGTCATTAAGGAGCATGTGATGTCCAGCAGTCCACAATTAAAAGAGGCTTATGATCTGATTAAAACGGGGCAGAAAAGCCGGGCAGTCGAGGTGCTGCTGCCTGTCTTAAAAGCCGATGAACACAACGCTGATGGCTGGTGGCTGATGGCCAACGCGCTGACCGAGCCGGACGACATCCGCGAGGCGCTGGAAAATGTGCTGCGGCTGCGCCCCAATCACCCAAAGGCCGAGGACATGCTGGAGAAACTCAACCAGCGTTACCCGCCCAAACGTAAAAATGACGAGTTCAGCTTTGACGATGTTGACAATGATATTTTTGGTCATGATGATGACGTGCCAAAGGCCTATCAACGGCAAACGACAGGCGGCAAAGTGGTGCTCACCAAATCGCCCAGCCGTGGCACAAATCCACTGCTGGTGATCCTGGCGATCATCGGCGGGCTGGGGGTGTTCGGCTGTCTGGCCTGCTTCGTGGCCACATCCGCCGGGTTATTCACCTTTGGGCAGGCAGTGGAGCAGGCGCTGAACGATCCTACTGTGGCGGCGGTTTTCCAGGAACTTTCCGACAGCATCACCGCCATCGCAGGCAGCCAGACGCTCCCGACCAATCTGCGGATGCAGGGGCAGGTCGAATTTGGGCAGACCGTGCAGGGGAATGTGGACACCTTTGTTGATGATGGCTGGACGTTCAGCGGGGCCGGGGGCAGCACCTACACGATTGAAGTCAACGCGCGTGATGATGAGCTTGACCCGCAGGTGTTCATTTATACACCAGAAGGAAACCTGCTGGCGGAGAACGATGACATCAAGTTTATGGAGAATCGCAACTCACGCCTGACGATCAGCTTGCCTTCCAGCGGTCAGTATACGATTGTCGTCAGCGCATTTGGCAGCGGCGGCGCGTATGAACTGATCGTGCGCTGAGGCTTGTTTACATTTTCTAACATTAGCTCCTGCTTAAAAGTCGTACACTGAGAGAACGAAATGTAACGTGCGTGAAGCCAGGAGCAGGAAATGGTCACCAACACGGTCGCGGTCATGCAGCGGGAAAACGCGCGCTTGCAGGCAGAAAACCAGGCGCTGCATAAAGAATTGGGAACGCTGCGTGAGTTTGTCCACACGCTGCATGGGCTGGTGGAGCAGGCGCGGGATGCTACTGATGTCGCGCTGAGACCACTGCTGCACGATATCTTTAGCCATGCGCTCGACCTGCTGGACGCGCCGGAAGGCTCTCTGCTGCTGCTGGATGACCACACCAACGAACTTCAGTTTGTGCTGGTGCAGGGCCCACTGGGCGAGCAGTTAGTGGGTTATCGTATCCCCGCTGATGAGGGGATCGCTGGATGGGTGGTGCAGCACGCGCGGGCTGCGCTGGTACGGGATGTACGTCGTGATTCACGCTTTTCGCAGAATATTGACGAGGCTTTTAAATTCCGCACCCAGTCCATCGCCGCCGCACCGATCATTGGCGGTGGGCGGGTGCTGGGGGTGGTGGAAGCGCTTAACCAGCCGGTGGACGAGCCGTTTTCCGAAACTGACCTGATGCTGCTCAGCCTGTTGTGCCGTTTCGCCGGGGAAGTGCTGTACGATATCACCCGGCGCAGGCCGGAAACGGCGTGATTTTCCCCGCGCAGGCGGGTGATGCAGGCTAGAGCGTAATATCCCAGGCGGCGAGATCGGCCAGGAAACGGTGCGCGGTGAGGTCGAGGTGAATGGGTGTGAGGCTGGCATAACCATTATGCACCGCCCATAAGTCCGTGCCTTCTTCTTCGAACATCCCGGTGGGCTCTGGCCCCACGATGCGATAAATATCTCCGGCCTGTTCAATGACATCATTGTAAATGCGCAGGCCCTGGCGGGTCAGGCGGAGGGCTTTGACGGCCTTGCCATGCGGCACGTTCAGATTGAGGACGGTGAAGGGCGGCAGCCCTTTTTTGAGCGCCATTTCGACTACGGGAATGGTAGTGCGCGCCGCTGCGTCATAATCCGTGACATGATTGGCATCACGCTGGTTGAGTGAAACGGCCACACCCGGCACCCCGTTGATGGTGGCTTCCAGTGCCGCCGTGACGGTGCCGCTGTAAGTGATGTCCTGCCCCATATTGCCACCGCGATTAATGCCGGAAACGACGATGCGCGGCGGCCATTTCGCCAGTCCCAGCGCCGCCAGCGCGATACAATCCGCCGGGGAACCGCTCACCGCCAGCGCGGGAGTGCCATCCTCCAGCAGGGTTTCGCTGACAGGGATGTCCTGCACCAGGGTTTTCTTGTGGCCACCAGCGCTCTGGTTGGCGGCGGGGGCAATAACCTGAATATCCCCCAGTTGACGCATGGCCTGTGCCAGCGCCAATATGCCGGGGGCGTGTACGCCGTCGTCATTGGTTACGAGAATATACGTCACAAAAACTGCTCCACGTGTGGTTGCGAATTTTCAAATTGTACAATGAAATCACGGCTCTATGAAAACCACAGGCTGTTTAGTTTAACATTTGTGGGGAAACGCGCTGTCGGTGGCCCTTAGGAGGGCAGCAGGATGCCAAAGGTGCTGCCCTGACCGGGTGTGCTTATCACCCTGATGCTCCCGTGATGCAGCTCAATCACCCGCTTGACGATGGCTAAGCCCAGCCCGGAGCGGCTGGTGTTCTGGGTGCGCGCTTTATCGATCTTGTAAAACGGCTTGAAAATCTGGAGCCGTTCTTCGGGGGTGATCCCTACCCCGCTGTCAGTGACTTCGATCATCAGTGTTTCTGTATCATGGGTCACACGCACTGTGATCTGCCCGCCATTGGGCGAGTGGACAAAAGCGTTTTCCACTACCCCGGTAATTGCCAGTTCCAGTTGCAGCGCATGGGCGGTGATCCACAGTGGGGTCTCTACCGTTGTATAACTTACCTGATAATCAGCCTGATTTCTGTAGCGTGCTTCTGCCCGCCGGACGATTTTTTTGACCATCTGGCTGACCTCGACAAGCTCGTAATCCAGGCTGTTGGTATGATCAAGATCAGCCATCACCTGAAAATCGTCCAGGATTTGCTTCAGGTGGGCGGCCTGGTCATAAATGACCCTAAGATGTTTACGCTGCTGAACATGATCGGTCAGCCGCTCGGCCAGATAAAGGCTGGTATTAATCATCGTGAGGGGGGTGCGCAGATCGTGTGAAGTGTGGTCGATAAACTCCCGCAGGAGGCGAATCTGCTCGCGCTCTAAGGTCAGTTCTATGGCCTGCTGTTCGGCTTTTTTCAGGCTGGTGATATCGTGAGCAACAGCCAGAATCTGACTGGGTGCGCCGCTGGCATCGCGGCTGAAGACTTTCGAGCGCGAACTCAGCCAGCGCCAGGTGCCATCCACATGCCGCGCGCGGTAATCCTTTTGGATCACCTCGTGATCCGCAGCATGGGCGAATAGTTCCTCAAATGTGCTGGAATCGACATCATCAGGATGTATGAGGCTGACGAGATCACGCACATTCATTGCTGGCCTGTGGGTGGTGTCGTAGCCCAGCAGTGAACTGCTCCCCTGGCTCAGATAAACGATGTCACCACTTTCCAGATCATAGGTGAAAATGCTGGCGGGGACGGCGTTAATGATCTGGTTGGCAAAGCGCTCGCGCTCTGCAAGCTGTTCGACCAGCTTTTTGCGCTCTGTCAGCTCCTTATACAGCTCGATCTCTGTCATCACGAGCGCGGCGAGATCGGTCAGGATGCTGACTTCCTGTTCTGTCCAGCATCGCGGCTGTGAGTCGATGATACATAAGGCCCCCAGTGCCTGGCCATCAGGGTTCATCAGCGGAATCCCTACATACGCCATCACTTTGAGGTCGGTAATGCCCATGTTGTCGTAGACCAGCGGGTGGATGAGCGCGTTTTCGACAATCAGGGGCTGCTGTGTGGCCACGACATGCTGGCAAAAAGAATGCGACAGAGGTATTTCGCGCAGGCTGGCAAGCGATTCTGGCCAGCCGACCTGACTCTTGATGAACTGGCGGTTTTTGTCTACCAGCGTGATGAGCGAAACCGGGGTGTTGAGTACCCGGCACGCCAGAGAAGTCAGGCGATCAAACCCGATTTCTGCCTGGGTGTCCAACAGGTGGAGTTGATGCAGGGCTTGTAAACGTCCTGCATCCCCAATAATCTGATGATCGGCGCAAGGCATATAATTTACCTGATGGAATATAAACAATTCTTACGATTCATCGTAACATGATTGGCTGGTTTTTTATAATTTACCTTTGAGATTTCAGTAATTTTTCACAGGAAAGGCGTGAAGTGGGCGTTGTTTTAAGGTTAAGGCACTGCATAAGAATCCCGTGCTATACTAAGCGACAATTTCTGGGGTGACACTGTATGCAGATGCAGACTGAACGTACAAATGAGCAATGGTTGGCTGATCTGACGGGAACACCCGATGTGCAGTCCTATGCCCTGGAAGATTTACGCCAGCGTTTGCAGCGTGGCATTTTCTTTTACCTCAGCCGTGAGCGCAGCGACCTGGCACAGCTTTCTAACCAGGAACTGACGCAGATGGCGGAAGACCTGGCCCAGGATGCCACACTGCGGGTACTGGAAAACCTGAACAGCTTTCGGGGGGACAGCCGTTTTACTACCTGGGCGACCAAGATCGCCGTGCGGGTTGCCATCAGCGACCTGCGGCGCGCGCGTTATAAGGATTTCCGACTGGACGACCTGACCGCCGATGATGAGCTGCTGCCGCTTACCTCCAAGGCGCTGCTGACCAGCAGCACGCTCACCCCGGAAGAAGCTGCCGAACGGGCCGACGTGCTGACCAAGATTGACCGGGCGCTGCGCGATGCGCTGACCGAGCGTCAGTACCAGGCACTGGAAGCAGTGGCGGTGCGAGGGGTGCCGCTGGAAGTGGTGGCGGAACGGATGGGCACGAACCGTAACGCGCTTTACAAGCTGGTGCATGATGCCCGGCGCAAGCTGCGCAGCCACCTGGAAACTCAGGGGATTTCGATGGCGTACATGCTGGATCTGTTTCAGGATTAATATGTAGCGATGCGTTTTGACTCATCGCTGTAAGATGTAAGAACGACGGGCGCTTCTACGTCCATAATATAGGGTGAAGGAAGGGAAAGCATAAGGTTTATGTCACAGGATCACTTCAATAAACTCTTGCAGTGTATCCTTGCGGCGCACGAAGACGACCAGATGAGCTGCGAAGTCTGTACGGAACAGTTTGACTGTCTGGCAGAGCAGGTGGCAGCAGGGGCGGATATGCATGTGCTGCTCCCGGCGGTAGAAAAACACCTGAGCTGTTGTCCCGACTGCCGTGAGGAGTTTGAAGCGTTGGTGAGCATCATCCGCGCGGAAGACGAAGATTTCACCATTACGTCAGAAAACAAGTGAATCACACAGAGGCTGGTTATTATGGCAATTCATAAAACACGAGTCGCAGTCATCGGCTCTGGCCCGGCGGGGTTGACCGCCGCGCTTTATACCGCGCGCGCCCAGTTGGATACCGTCGTCTTTGTCGGCAAGCTGCTGGGTGGGCAGATCGCCACCACGCACGAGGTCGAGAATTATCCCGGCTTCCCGGACGGCACTACCGGCCCGGTACTGGTGGAGGCGATGCGTGCCCAGGCCGAGAAATTCGGCACCCAGTATGTCTATGACCTCGTGACGGGGGTTGATTTCAGCCAGGGATCCCCTTTCACAATTATGACTGACGGCGGTGATACCTGGCGAGCCGATGCGGTGATCGTCACCATTGGTGCGAACCCGCGTGAACTGGGCGTACCCGGTGAGCGAGAATATGTCGGACGGGGTGTGAGCTACTGCGCTACCTGCGATGGGTTCTTCTTCCGGGGTAAAGAAATTATTGTGGTGGGCGGTGGCGACTCCGCGCTTCAGGAAGCGCTGTTTCTGACCAAGTTCGCCAGCATGGTGACGATTGTTCACCGCCGCGACGAACTGCGCGCCGATGTCTCGCTGCAAACACGCGCCTTCAAAGACCCCAAGATTAACTTCATCTGGGACACCGTGGTGGAGGAAGTGAAGGGGAACGCGCAGGGAGTGGTGCAGGGGGTCACGTTACGCAACCTCAAGACCGGCGAAGCCTACGCCAGGCCGATTGACGGCGTGTTTATCTTCATCGGGTATGACCCCAACAGCGGCGTATTCAACAACCAACTGGCGACTGATGAAGCCGGTTATGTACTGATTGACCCGCTTTACCGCACCAATATTGAGGGTGTCTTTGCGGCGGGCGAGATTCACGACAGCATCTTCCGGCAGGCTATCACGGCGGCAGGGGATGGCTGCAAGGCCGCACTGACCAGCATCAAGTGGCTGCAAGACCGCGAAGACCTGCTTCAGCCGCTCGATAACGTGATGGCCGAAGCCGGGGATTAAACCTGCTGAACTGTGGCAGGGGATGGTAGCATACCCTCCCCTGCACACCGCAGACTCGGGTTTTAGCGTGTGAGCTGGCGCGGGTAGCTGGTCAGCACATCAAGGCCGCTGTCTGTCACCACGACATTATCCTCGATGCGCACCCCGCCCATCCCCGGTATATAAATTCCCGGCTCGATGGTGAAGGCCATGCCCGGCTCCAGCACATCCTCGACCCCGGCGGCGATCTGCGGAATCGGCTCATGGGTATCCAGCCCCAGGCCATGCCCGGTGCGATGGATGAAGTACACACCATAACCTGCCGCTTCGATCACATCACGCGCCGCTTTATCCACCGCGCCCATAGCGACACCCGGTTTAGCGGCTGCGTGGGCGGCCTGGTTGGCGCGCAGCACCGTGTCATAGATTTTCTGCATCTCCGCGCTGGGTGTGCCCAGGCAGAACGTCCGGGTGATGTCCGCCGGATAACCCGCCACACTGCCCCCATAATCAATCAGCAGAAATTCGTCGGCCTGCAGCACACGGTCGGTCAGGGTGCCATGCGGCAGCGCGCTGTTGGGGCCGGTCTGCACCAGCGGGTCGAAGGCGTTGCCCTGGCTGCCCTGCGCGATCAGTTCTTCGGTCAGGCGCGCGGCGATCTCGCGCTCGGTTGCGC
>JBGSXK010000589.1:0-15155 GCA_041751455.1 Anaerolineae bacterium | reverse complement strand
TTGTGTCGGGTCAGACATCGCCTGTGGCGTGAGGATCACCAGCAGACCGTCACTGTTCGGGTCTTTAGCGGCGATCTCCAGCGACTGTGCGTAGCGTTCTGGCCCGGCATCCCCGAGAATATCAATTGGGTTACTATGGCTCCAGTGTTCGGGCAGGATGCCGTTCAGCGCTTCAATGGTCTCGTCGGCCAGTTCCGCCAGTTCGCCGCCCTGGATGATAAGCGCATCCGTCGCCAGCACACCGGGGCCGCCCGCATTCGTCAGAATGCTCAAACGCGGCCCCTGCGGGCGCGGCTGTTTAGCCAGCACCTCAGCGGTATAGAAGATGTCAGACATGCTGTTGACGCGCAGTACCCCTACCCGCTTGAATGCCGCGTCCAGCACCTCATCGCTCCCCGTCAGCGACCCTGTGTGCGAGGCGGCAGCCTGCGCAGCCGCAGCAGTCCGCCCGGCCTTAATCACGATCACCGGCTTCGTGAACGATACTTCGCGTGCGGCGGACAGGAACGAGCGTGCGTTGCCTACCGATTCCATATAAATGACAATGCTGTTGGTGCGCGGGTCGTCACCCAGGTAATAGATCAGGTCGCCCCAATCAACATCGAGCATGGAGCCAATCGAAATAAACGCGCTGAAGCCCACATTCTCCTTAAAGCTCCAGTCCAGCACGGAGGTACACAGCGCCCCGCTCTGGCTAAGAAAGGCCACATTACCCGGTTTTGCCATCCCTCCGGCAAAGGTCGCATTCAATCCCGTAAGCGGACTCATCACACCCAGGCAGTTGGGGCCGATGATACGCATGTTACCCTGGCGCGCTTCTTCCAGGATTTGCTGCTCCAGCGCCGCGCCCTCTGGCCCACGCTCTTTAAAGCCTGCCGAGATAATGATCGCGCCGCGCACCCCCACATCCACACATTCGGCGATAATACCGGGCACGGTGGGTGCCGGGGTCACGACGATGGCCAGATCAACCTGCTCTCGGATTGAGCCAACAGTAGGGTACGCCTTAATGCCCAGCACACTGGGGCGGTTGGGGTTCACCGGGAAGACCGTCCCCCCAAACGGATTACTGATCAGATTCCAGACAATCGTCCGGCCTACACTGCCCGCTTTCTCTGTCGCGCCGATCACCGCAACAGTCTTGGGCATAAAGATCGCATCGAGCGTCTGGTACTTATAACGGGTGACTTCGCGTGTCGCTTCCGGTTGTGGCAGGTTCACCTGATCACTCCTCCTGGATACCCTCTAAGGACAGGCACAAAGATAACGTACTTTAAGTATGAAACCCAATAGGGACAGGCGTAATCAACCCGAAAGTGAACAGGTCATGAACACCGGGTCAGAAGGCCATAAATTGGATGTAAATCCTGCAATTCTCTGCTATGATCGCTGCCGTCCTGACTGTCGCCTGCGTCGAATCTGCTGTGCTTTGAGGCGGCTTTGTCAGGCTGGCGATGTGGGTATCACCACAGATGAACATCAGCCAGCACAACTCCGCTGCTGTCTTCGTCAATCAGCAGGATCATCTCATCAACGAGGTGTCCTGGCGCAGGCTCTTAATCACTGTAGACAGGAAATTACGAAACACACCATAACCTGATCGCCATTGTTAGGCTTTATAACGGCTTAAGCAAGCATAAAGAATGTTGCCAGCGTCTTCATGACTGGTTAATATTGCGGCTATTGTCGTTTCCCAAACGGTAAACAACTTATCGCCGTAGCCTGATTGCCTTATTTATTTACCGAGGGACGAAAACATGCTGACCGCTGTTTTATCCGGCTTTATCCTGGCGCTGGTCGCCCCTTTTCTTCATCGTCTGGCACGTGGTTTCACAGGTTGGCTCATTGCGTTACTACCGCTTGGGCTGTTTATCTATTTTGCAGGCTTTCTTGACCCCATCTCTCGCGGGCTGGTTTTTACCGAATACCAGATGTGGGTGCCTAGCCTGGGGGTAAACCTGTCATTTCTGCTGGACGGCCTCAGCCTCATGATGGTACTTATCATCACAGGCGTGGGTGCGCTGATCTTTATCTATGCAGGTGGCTACCTGCATGGTGACCCTAACGAAGGTCGTTTTTACAGCTTTCTGCTCATTTTTATGGCGGCAATGGTCGGCTTAGTGCTGGCCGATAACCTGCTTACCCTGTTCGTTTTTTGGGAGCTGACCAGTATCAGCTCTTATTTACTCATTGGCTATAAGCACAGTTATGCTGACTCGCGTGCTGCTGCGTTGCAGGCGCTGTTTGTCACCGGCACTGGTGGGCTGGTGATGCTGGCTGGGTTTATCCTTATGGGTATCGCAGGGGGCACTTTAGAGATTTCTGCATTGGTTGGGCAGAGCGAGGCGATCCGCGAGAGCGGCTTTTATGTAGCGATTTTGCTGCTGGTGGGCATTGGCGCATTGACCAAATCTGCCCAGTTCCCTTTCCACTTCTGGCTGCCGGGTGCGATGACTGCGCCCACACCCGTCAGTGCATATCTCCATTCAGCCACGATGGTCAAAGCCGGCGTTTACCTGCTGGCACGGCTTACGCCAGTTTTATCACACACCGACGAATGGCGGTTGATTTTCACCACTGTGGGCCTGGTCACTCTGTTGATCGGCGGCTTTCTGTCTCTCCGGCAGACCGATCTTAAGCGCATCCTGGCCTATTCCACCGTCAGCTCATTGGGGATGCTGGTCGCCCTGCTCGGTTGGAACACCAAAATCGCCATTGAAGCCGCCATGCTGTTCCTGCTGGTACATTCGCTTTATAAAGGTGGGTTGTTCATGGTCGCCGGGACAATTGACCATGAAACAGGTACCCGCAATATTCATGAGCTGGGTGGCCTGCTGCGGGTGATGCCGCTGGTGGCGCTTGGCGCGCTGCTGGCCGGGTTGTCCATGTCGGGTATTCCGCCGTTTTTAGGCTTTATCAGCAAAGAAGTGGTATACGAAGCCACCCTGGCCTATACCAGTGAAGACTGGCAGCTTGGCACACTGGAAGGCATATTTACGCTAGTGGAAATGATCGGCAATATCATCTTCGTGACGGTGGCCTGTCTTTTGTTCTTTGTGCCATTCCTGGGCCAGCAAAAAGAAACCCCCAGGCATCCACACCGGCCACCTGTAAGTTTATGGCTGGGGCCAGTGATATTAGGCATTATCTCAATCATTCTTGCGCTTTTAACCGAACTCCCTGCCCTGCCCGATATTGCCAGTGTCTATCTCATTGGCCCTGCTGCCGGGGTGGTCTACGGAGAGCCAATCCTCCTAAGCCTTCATCTTATTCCGCCCGCAGTGGTCCCTATGCTGCTGTTAAGCATCGCCACAGTTGCGGGGGGTATCGGTTTGTATTTTGCCCTGCCCAGGGTGCGCCGCTTGATTGACGCACTGGATATAGGGGAGCGTTACGGCCCGGAACGCCTTTTCGCGCAAATGGTTGTGGGACTGCCTGTTTTCTCACGCTCGGTTACACTGCTCACCCAAAGCGGCTACCTGCGCAATTACGTGGCGATCATCGTAGGTACGCTGGTCACATTGGGCGGGTACACCTTTTTCAGCCGGGTTGCCCTTCCAGTCCTGGGCACTATAGATGTTTACTTTTATGAGGTTGTCCTCGCCGTTGTGATTCTGGTCGCGCTGGCACTGATTGTACGCTCGTCCTCACTTTTTTTCATGATTGTTGCGCTCGGAGTTATTGGCTACAGCATCGCGCTGCTCTTCATTCTGTATGGCGCGCCTGATCTCGCAATGACCCAGTTTTCCATCGAAACATTGAGTGTAGTTCTGTTTGTGCTGGTGCTTTATCGCCTGCCCAATCTGGCGCAGCTTTCCTCTTCACGTGCGCGCCTGCGCGATGCGCTCATTGCATGCTCGGCTGGAGGGCTGGTCACACTCTTGGTGTTAACCATTACCTCTCGCCCGCTGCTCTCTAAATTGAACCAGTTTTTTTCAGCGGCCAGTTATGCCGAAGCGCACGGGCGCAATATCGTGAACGTGATTCTGGTCGATTTTCGTGGCATTGATACGTTGGGTGAGATTACTGTACTGGCGATTGCGGCCATTGGTGTCTATGCCCTGTTGAAACTACGCACGGATGACACTATCGGAGACGATACTGAATCATATGAAGATATGGTTGCCGTAGAAGCTCATGCCGAGAAAGAAAAGGAAAGTAAAAGTTGAGTTCCCTCATTCTTAGCGCGGCCACACGCCTGCTGCTACCACTCATGCTGTTGTTTTCGTTATTTATCCTCATTCGCGGCCATAATGAGCCGGGTGGTGGTTTTATTGGTGGGCTGGTGGCTTCTGCCTCAATGGCGTTGTATGCCATCGCCTACGATGTCCAGCGGGCACGGGAGTCGCTGCACATCAATACGATTACCCTTATCGCGTTAGGTTTACTCCTGGCGCTTGGTAGTGGGCTGCTGCCCCTGTTCAGTGGTCTTCCCTTCCTGACAGTATTGTGGCTGGCCGACCCTGTGCCTGTACTCGGTGAAATCAGTACGGCCTTCACCTTTGATGTAGGTGTTTATCTGGTGGTCGTGGGGGTCACCCTGACCATTATCTTTACGATGGCCGAGGAAGAGGAGAACTGATGCAGATTATCCTGGCCTTTGTCATTGGGGCGCTCTATGCTGCCGGATTATACATGATGATGCGCCGCAGCATTGTCAAGTTAATTGCCGGGCTGGCTTTGCTGGGTTATGCTTCAAATCTGCTGATTTTCACTGCAGGCCGTCTGACACGTGCCCAGCCTCCTCTTATCCTGGAAGGCGCAGTGTCCCCTGTTCCCCCTTTTGCCGACCCTGTGCCACAGGCGCTTATTTTGACAGCAATTGTTATTGGTTTCGGCCTGCAAGCCTTCGCGCTGGTTTTGATTAAGCGTGCTTACCAGACGGTGGGCACAGACGATCTTGACCAGATGCAGGCTACAGATAACTGAGAGGAATCCTTCGCACGATGAATGTCTTGCTCGTACTGCCGATTCTTATTCCACTGACAGCAGGCATTATCTGTGTATTAGCCTGGCGACAGCGCCTGTTCCAGCGTGTGATAGCGATTGTGGCAACCATCAGTATGCTCATTGCTGGGTTGGTGTTGCTGGGTACAATACAGCAAAGTGGTATCCAGATGACCAATCTGGGTAACTGGCCGCCCCCCTACAGCATTGTGCTGGTGGCAGATTTGTTCAGCGCGATTATGGTTGTTATGGCCGGGCTGGTAGGGGTTTCGGTCACAATCTACTCCATCGTCACTATTGATCCCCAACGCGAATCCTTCGGTTACTATCCGGTGATGCTCAGCTTGCTCATGGGCGTATGCGGCGCATTCCTCACAGGCGATATGTTTAATCTGTATGTCTGGTTTGAGGTCATGCTTATCTCCTCCTTCGTGCTGCTGGCGCTGGGGGGTGAGCGCGCACAGCTTGAAGGTGCGATCAAATACTTCTCGCTCAATTTACTGGTTTCAGCCTTTTTTCTGGGTGCGGTGGGTTTTCTTTATAGCATCGCCGGGTCTTTGAATATGGCTGATCTGGCGATTGCCCTGCGCCGCAGCGACCAGACAGGTCTGGTCACGGTGTTGGCGGTACTGTTTCTGGTGACTTTTGGCATCAAAGCCGCTGTTTTTCCGTTGTTCTTCTGGCTGCCTGCTTCCTACCATACCCCTCCTGTGGCTGTAACCACCCTGTTTTCCGGGTTGATGACCAAGGTCGGTGTTTACGCTATGGTGCGTATATTTACATTGCTGTTCACCCAGGATACCGACTATACCCACACTCTGATCCTCATAATTGCCGGATTCACAATGGTGACAGGAGTGCTGGGAGCGGTGGCACAGTATGACTTCCGCCGTTTGCTTTCTTTTCACATCATCAGTCAGATTGGTTATTTGATGATGGGATTAGGGATATTCACCGTAGCATCCCTGACAGGGACAGTCTTCTTTATGGTACATGTCATCATTGCAAAATCCGCCCTTTTTCTGGTCAGTGGTATCGCCTTTCTGGTAGGACGCACCTATGATCTTAAGGAACTAGGCAGCCTGTATAAAGGCTTTCCCTTGTTGGCGCTGCTCTTTTTTATCCCGGCTATGGCGCTGGCAGGTATTCCACCCCTTTCTGGCTTCTGGGCCAAGCTCGCACTAATCAACGCCGGGTTGGCCGCGCATCAGTATGTGATTGTCGCCGTTGCTCTGGGGGTTAGTGTCCTCACGCTGTTCTCAATGACTAAAATCTGGGCAGAAGCCTTCTGGAAAGACAGCCCGGTCATGGATGCGCAAGCCGTGGTGCTTGCTGTACGTGAGATGAAAACCAGTGAAATGCTTTTGAGGCTCGCCCCTGTTGTGCTGTTGGGCGGGCTTACCATCATTTTAGGCATCGCTGCAGAACCTGTGCTGAACCTGGCAACCCAGGCCGCCAGCCAACTACTGAATGCACAGAATTATATACGGGCTGTTGTGGGGGTCACGCCGTGAACTTTTTCCTGTTAAACCTTCTACTGGCTTTCGCCTGGGCTGCACTCAATGGCGAGTTCTCACCAGAGTTTCTGGTCGCTGGGTTTATCCTGGGCTATATGGTGCTGTGGGTTTCGCGGCGGGCATTGGGTTGTAGCAAGTATGTGACCAGGGTTCCCCTTGTGATTCGCTTCTTCTTTTACTTCCTCTGGGAGTTGTTTAAAGCCAATATAAGGGTAGCCTGGGAGGTCATTACCCCTCAGTTTTATATGAAACCGGCGATTGTCGCCGTCCCGCTGGACATCACTGATGATATTCAGATTACCCTGCTGGCGCAGTTGATTACCCTGACACCGGGCACTCTGTCTATTGATGTCTCTACTGACCGCCGTATCTTATATGTCCACGCCATGTATGTGGATGACATGGAAGCGTTTCGTCGCAGTATCAAGCGCGGTTTTGAAAGACGGATACTGGAGTTGTTTCAATGAGTCTTCCTGACGTAGCCTTGTTCCTTGTGCTGCCGTTATTGATGGTGAGTCTCTTGCTAACAATGGTGCGCTTTGTGATCGGCCCGCGAATGCCGGATCGCATTATCTCGATTGATATGTTGGCGACGTTGGGTATTGGGGTGATTGCGGTTTACGCGATTGGCACTAACCAACCGGTCATTCTGGATGCTACTCTCGTGATTGCGCTGATTTCCTTTCTGGGGACAGTCGCCTTCGCCTACTACTTGCAGCGAAGAGGATAACACTCGTGCCGATCAAAGAAACCATCACACTTGTTCTGATGATTGTGGGTATCTTCTTTATGGCCGTCGGCGCAGTCGGGCTGGTGCGCCTTCCCGACCTTTATATGCGTATGTCTGCTACCACCAAATCCGCCACCCTGGGCGTAGGCTTTATGCTGGTCGCCGCTGCCGTGTACTTCAGCGAACTGGGCACCGCCATTCGAGTGATTGCGACCATTGCCTTCCTGCTGCTCACTGCCCCGGTGGCTGCTCATATGATTGGCCGCGCGGCGTATATCCGCAACGTGGAACTGTGGCCGAACACCCGCGACGAGCTTCGGGGGCAGTATGACCTGGAGCGTGAAATCCTGGCCGGTAGCCCGCCCAAGCTGCGTGATGATCTGCCCAGGCCGGTTGCGAAAAACACGGATTAGGTTGCTTACGTGAGTCACTTTGATTGATAAGGAGAACATCATGGAATACCGCTTTCTGGGACGCACTGGCCTGAGAGTTAGCCCGCTGTGCCTGGGGACAATGAACTTTGGCCCTTTCACCAGCGAAGAAGACAGCTACGCCATCATGGATAAGTCGCTTGAACTGGGCATTAATTTTTTTGATACTGCCAATGTCTACGGCTGGAAAACCGGTGAAGGCATCACTGAGCAGATTGTCGGGCGCTGGTGGGCGCAGGGTGGCGGACGACGTGAGAAGGTAGTCATCGCCACCAAAGTGTACGGTGGCATGGATAAAGATGACTGGCCGAACACTAGCAAACTCTCTGCCCTCAATATTAAACGTGCCTGCGAAGCCAGCCTCAAACGGTTACAAACCGATTATATTGATCTTTACCAATTCCATCATGTGGATCGTGACACCCCCTGGGAAGAAATCTGGCAGGCAATGGAGCAGCTTGTGCGCGAGGGTAAAATCCTCTATGCGGGCAGCAGTAACTTTGCGGGCTGGCACATCGTCAAGGCCAACGAAGCCGCTAAACGGCGCAACTATATGGGGCTGGTCAGCGAGCAAAGCCTTTATAACCTCAATGCCCGTATGATCGAACTCGAAGTGATCCCGGCCTGCGAGGATTACGGCCTCGGCCTGATCCCCTGGAGTCCGCTGGGTGGTGGGCTGCTGGGTGGCGCACTGGCGAAAGAACAGCAGGGTCGCCGTTCGTCCGAGCGCGCGCAGGAAACTCTTGAGAAGCACCGCCCACAGTTGGAACGTTATGAAGCCTTCTGCACCGAGATGGGCGAACAGCCTGCTGATGTAGCGTTGGCCTGGCTGTTAAACAACCCGGTAGTGACCGCGCCGATCATCGGCCCGCGCACAGGTGAACAGCTTACCGGCAGCCTGCGTGCCCTGGAAATCACTTTTACCGACGATCAGCTTAAAACACTGGACGACATATGGCCAGGGCCGGGTGGAACTGCACCAGAGGCCTATGCCTGGTAGAAACCGTACAGAGGGCTGTGCCAGAGCAACCAGCCCATTCTAAACTGATGGAGCACAACCCGAATAAGGACGAAAACAATTATGGACTATACACATTTAGGCCGAACCGGGCTGTTTGTCAGCCGCCTGTGCCTGGGAACAATGAACTTTGGGCCGCGCACCAGTGAAGAAGACAGCCACGCGCTGATGGATAAAGCGCTGGAGCTGAATATCAATTTCTTTGATACAGCCAATCGTTACGGTATCCATGCCGGGATGGGCAGTCATAATGGGCACACGGAAGAGATCATCGGGCGCTGGTTTAAACAGGGGAGCGGACGGCGTGAGAAAGTCGTGCTGGCGACCAAGCTCTACGGCTCGATGGGTGATTGGCCAAATGAGGAGAAACTCTCCGCGCTTAATATCAAACGCGCCTGCGAAGCCAGCCTGAAACGACTGCAAACCGATTATATAGATCTCTACCAGATGCACCATGTTGACCGGGGCACGCCCTGGGAGGAAATCTGGCAGGGTATGGAGCAGCTCGTCCGCGAGGGCAAAATCCTCTACGTAGGCAGCAGCAATTTTGCCGGGTGGCATATCGCCAAAGCCAACGAAATCGCCCAAAATCGCCATTTTATGGGGTTAGTGAGCGAGCAGAGCAAGTACAGCCTGGACTCGCGCACCATTGAGATGGACGTGATTCCGGCCTGCGAGGATTATGGCCTCGGCCTGATCCCATGGAGTCCGCTGGGCGGCGGTTTGTTGGGCGGTGTGCTGCAGAAAATCGCGGAGGGCCGTCGGTCAATGGAAGGAATGCAAAAGCAGGTAGAGCAGTATCGCCCACAACTTGAGCGCTACGAAGCATTCTGCGCCGATCTGGGTGAGCAGCCTGCTGATGTGGCGTTGGCGTGGATGCTTCATAACCCGGTGGTAACTGCCCCGATTATCGGCCCGCGTACGCTGGAACAGCTCACGGGCAGCCTGCGCGCTCTGGAAATCGGTCTGAATGATGAACAGCTCAAGACACTGGATGACATCTGGCCGGGGCCGGGCGGTCCTGCACCAGAGGCATATGCCTGGTAGCGGAGTTAACAATCACGATAATAATACAAAATGGGCGAGTGTAGATAAAACTCGCCCATCGATCATTTATTTACTGTGGTTGATATTCGGGAAGCTGTTCCAGAGTACGGGCAGTAACCCCCAGGTAAACCTCATCCTCCATCAGGGTTCTGACCCATGCCGCAGGCACAAGCTTGCGATCTTTGAAGAACAGCCCCTGTGAAATAACAAAGTGAGTTGCCTGTTTACTGCTGCTGTCAACCAGAACACTTTCAATTTCACCGACGTGCTGCTCATCCGAACTCATCACCCGTGCCCCATTTTTAAGCGCAGCGGTATTCTCTGGGATGTTCTGTTCAGTACGGGCAGCATACTGCTGATCGTGCTGTCCAAAAGCTGCCGGACTATAAGCTGGCCAGGCCGCACCATAGGGCGGATAACCATAAATGGGAGACACATAACCGCTGGTAGGATAACCCAGGGCCCGCCGTTCTTCTTCGGGCATAGAAACATAATGGGTTTGCTCAAAATCTGGCAGATCGTCCAGATTGTTCATTTCTGATCGCAGTGTAACACGCTCATCGGTAGCCGAGACCACCCAATCCATAGGGATAACTTTATCCTCAGTAAATAGGAAGCCCTGACGTACTATGATATGAGTAACTTCCTCAGTAGCGGGGTCGATGACCACGCGGTCAATCTGGCCTACGTCCTGATTATCGGCTGTAAATACATGTGTTCCTTCTTTGAGCTGCATCGCCTGTTCCTCTCAATTGTCGATACGCACACCTTTATAGTACAGTTTCAAGCCGCGTATAACATGGGACAGGCAATGTAAATCAGTCTAGGTAAGATGGGTCATTTCAAGATGAGGCGGGTGTGCAATCCCTTAGTCTTTAACGTAATATTTTTTATGCTTTAACTCTGCGGGGAGATTAGAGTCACTGGCATCATCTTTACCATAACCGAGGTCTTTCATCAGACGGGTAGGTGCGTTGCGCAGTTTCATCGGCACGGCGAGATTGCCCAGGCGCTGCACATCTTCCAGCGCTTTGAAGTAGGCTTCATAGGCACTGCGGTCTTTGGGTGCAAGCGCCAGATAAACTGTGCCATGTGCCAGGTTGATTTGTGCTTCAGGATAGCCAATAGTCTCGCAGGCGCGGAAAACTTCATTAGCGACCACCAGCGCGGTAGGCTGTGCCATACCGATATCCTCACTGGCAAAAATCACCATACGCCGCGCGATAAAAAGTGGATCTTCTCCTGCATCCACCATACGCGCTAAATAATAAAGGGCTGCATCGGGGTCGCTGGCCCGCATACTCTTGATATAAGCGCTGATGGTATTGTAATGCTCCTCGCCGGATTTATCATAACGCAGGTGTTTGGATTGCAGCGCATCTTTGAGGTTTTGCAGGGTAATATGCGGGTTATCGCCCTCAGTCGCGTAGAGACGTGCGGTAGCTTCCAGCAGGTTGAGCGATTGGCGTGCATCGCCATTGGCATATTCTGCCAGGAAATTTTGCGCATCGTCCTCAACATGGATGCCGAGTTCCTCCGCACCGTGCTGTAGAATGCGCCGGATATGCTCTACCGAAAGCGACTCCAGCACAAAAACCTGAGAGCGTGAGAGCAGCGCCGGGATAACTTCAAAGCTGGGGTTTTCGGTGGTCGCGCCGATCAGCACAATCGTGCCGTCCTCGACATAGGGGAGCAAAAAATCCTGCTGCGCCTTGTTGAAACGGTGAATTTCATCCAGGAACAGCACTGCCCCCTTTCCGTGCGACTTGTCTTCGCTGGATTGATCAAACAGGCTGGGCTGAGTCACGGCTTTATGGCGGGCTTTCTCCACGACTTCCCGTACTTCGCTCTTGCCTGCGCTGACAGCGGAGAGGGCATAAAAAGGACGCTGGGTATGCTTCGCCAGCAGCCATGCCAGAGTAGTCTTGCCAACTCCTGGTGGCCCCCATAGGATCATCGAGTGCAGTTCATTGTTCTGCATAGCAAGATAGAGCGGCTTGCCCTGCCCCACGAGATGCTCCTGACCCACAAATTCGTCAAGCGACTGCGGGCGGATCCGATCAGCGAGGGGTTGTTGGGCGGCGCGCGTGGTCATAGATCGTGTCCTGTGATGCAAGTGATTAAGGGGTAGTATCGCAGACGCACGCGGGCTGGTCAATAGAGGAGGAAACGGATGTCTGTCAGATAACAAACGCCCCTCAGCCCACAGAGGCGAGGGACGTATAAAGCGTCTTGTTCAGCATTTAGCGCGGGAGAATACACAGCGTCAGGCTGTCTTGGGTGGCCGCCGGGCAGCTTCGGTCTCCATCATCAGTAATGCTCTCCACCGGAAAAACTGCTCCCCAGAAGATAAGGTCAGGGCCAATATCCAGACGGGCAATTACGTGACAATCCTGTGGTGGATCGCTGGAGGTGGGGTTACTGTTGGTGAACAGCAGGCACTGGCCGGGTGCCAGACGGTTGATCTGCCCGGCGACGTTGGGGTTGCCGAAGATGTCGGGATTGCCGACATTGACAGCAGCGCCAAGTGGTCGGGCAAAGTTGTTGCGCACAACCAACTGGCCGATAGGCATCCAGCGATCTTCTGATGTATTGATAATCGCGAGACGATCCGGTGTATAGGCAAAATAGACATAAGGTGTAGCCGCCCCGGTCCGAGCATTAGTCGTGAGGAAAAACTCGCAGCGGCCAGGATTATTAACCTGGCACACTGCCCGCTCCTCGGTACCCTGCACCACATTAAAGGCTGTGGTCCCGCCTTGCCCCGTCCAGAAATGCTCATTTGTATTGGTTGAGACAATCCAGCGCTGGATCAGACCACATTCAGGCAGTCCCTTAGGGCCATTGCGTCCAATAGACCATAGTTGCAGGCATTGATTGGCGCGGATATTTCCCGCCCAACGGCTGGCGGCGAAGGAGGACCCATTGCCATCGACGGCATTGAAGGTGATATTGTTGATATTGATATTAGCGCCGCTCAGGTTGACCAGTGTCAGATCGTTATCGTCGTAAAGCAGTATGGCATTAGGCACACGCGGTATCGTAATATCTACCACTGTGCCCGGCTCTACCGCGTTCCCGGCGGCAATGGACTGGCCGCTGATCTGGCCGGGAGAGGACATGTCATCTGCGCTGCGCAGGACATTGTTCTCCGCACCCAGTACCAGCCCAACACGATTGAGAGCGGCCCCGGCCTGCGGTACATTCAGGCCTGTTAAATCCGGCACCGTAACCATATCCTGGGCTAACACAAAGGGAGTCGTGGCAGCCGCTATGAGTGCGCAGACGATCACTAAAATCAGATAATTTCGCATTGTAAAACCTCCTGTAAATCGTCAGACATTAATCATCGTCATCATTGTCGCTGTTATTCCCACGTCCCTGACCCTGATTACCCCCGCCGCGATTGTTGTTATTCCCTCCTCCCTGATTACCGGGGGCGGGTTGTCCACCACAACGGGCGCGCCACCCTGTGGCAGTTGCCCAGGCAGGGGGCGGGTTGCTGCAATCACCGCTGTCACGCCAGATAGTCTGCCCATCGGGGTTAATTTCCATGTTGTCATTAAGGGGGAGAATCGTGATAGCCTCTATCTTCTCGCCCAGATTGCCCTCGACTCGCACCTCATCCCCTACCCGAATCACTGTAAGCAGCGGGTCATCCGACGGGAGTGTGATAGGAAAACCATAGATGATGATCGTGTTATCTTCAATGGCCTCGACCCTTCCCTCGATGATGAAGTTCGCCGTCAATGTGCCTGTCGGGGCTGGCGAGGGTGTCGGGCTGGCTGTTTCTGAAGGTACAGGTGTAAATGTCGCAGTTGGGCTGGCCGTTTCCGACGGCACGAGCGTAGGTGTCGCAGTTTCGGTGAATATTTCCGTTGGCACATGAGTGGATGTAGCTGGTACAGGCAGCAGCCCTCCAGCCTCGTGAGTCGCATGAACCTGAGTCATAGCTGGTGCAATCACTTCGATAGGAATCTGCGGGTTCTCCACCGCCTGCACCAGCACATTCTCCAACTGGGCTTTGATACCGACTGCGCGGGTTTGTAGTGCGGGAGAAACCAGGTTGGACAAACGCACACTCTCATCGGCCTGCTGCAAATGAGCTAACGCGGCCTGCACCAATGTGGCCTCGAAGCGCCCCTGTCCCACCAGCGCCGCGGCTTCCTGTGAACGCCGTTCCGCAAAGGTCAGATAGGCAGCAGCCCTGGCCTCCGCCGAGTTTGCCAATCCCAGCTCCACCTGCTCGATGACTCCTTTGACAGGGTACAACCAATCCCCCGGTACACTGGCAAGCGCAGCAGGCACCGATGTGGCAAACAGTATGATAAAGGCTAACCCGGCAACGAGTGCCCAACGTAAAACAGGTGATGCGCGAAAACGGCTTGCTTGCTGCTGTATACGCTGCTGCTCAAAGGCAGCCAACACCTGCGCCTGGATGCGCTGCATAGCTTCTGGCTCAAGCTCCGGGTGCGAGACAGCCGCTACCTGCACTGCGGCGGCCAGCAGTGGATCCTCCGCTTCCGGCAGATCGTGAAACTCGTCTGATGGGTTGGGCGGCAGCAGTACGTCCAACTGTTGGGCGAGGGTATCGGGGTCAAAAGGCTGGTTACTCATCACCACCTCGCAGATAATGCCGAATCTTCCCTTCAGAACCCAGCAGCGATGCCAGTTGTACGAGTGCCCGGTGTTGTGTTGATTTCACTGCGGACACAGTTTTACCCAGGATGGCCGCCACGTCTTTGTGGCTTTTACGCTCGACAAAGCGCAGGATCAGGATACTCTGCTCCTCTTCGCTGAAATGATGAAACATCTGCCGCAGTGACTCGCGTTCCTGTCGCTGCTGAAGCTGGTCTTCCGGCAGCGGCACATGATCGGCCAATTGATCGGAAAGCTCATCCTGCGGTCGTCTGTGTGCCAGGCGATAAAAGTCGGCCACCCGTGCTGACGCGATCCGATAAAGCCAGGCCTCAAACGGCACGCCTGTGGGTTTATAGGCAGGCAGACCCTCTACCATTTTCAGAAAAACTTCCGCGGTCAGATCTTCAGCATCGGAGCTGGTAGGCACACGATAAAAGATATAACGATAAATGACGGTGGCGTACTGCTGGTAAAGCGCCGCCACCGCCTGTGAGTTTCCGGCCTTTGCCTGCCGGATAAGCTGATCGGTATTTATAGATGCCATCTCCCCCCCATGGGTGGCGACCGTTGATACGCTGTCCGGTAGACTGCGCATCCTGGAGCGAAGTCCCAAAGACATGGGTAGGTATGCCGAACAGATTAACCGTTAATCGTCGTCATCATCGTCATTGCCTCTGCCTCGGCCTCCACCTTGGTTGCCGCCGCCCTGATTACCACCGCCCTGGTTGCCACCCTGGCAGCGCCGCCGCCAGCCAACGGCCGGTGCCCACGGTGGCGGGGCATTGCCGCAGCCCTCGTTATCACGCCAGACCTGGCCGGAGTCG
>JBGSXK010000588.1:0-7345 GCA_041751455.1 Anaerolineae bacterium | reverse complement strand
CTGGTGAACTTTATCCAGAACAGACCACTATAAATTTCCCTCGATGGCAGGCATAATCTACAGGGGCAGGTATTAAACCCGCCCCTGTATCCAGACGCATTCAATAATCATGAGCCGATGACTGACGAACAGAATACCGAGCAGGAAGACAATATCCGCCGTGTGAGCCGCAAAGACCGCAAGCCGCGTCTCGATAAGGACAGGCTGGTCTTCCCGCCAGAGACGCTGCCGCAGGAAGAAAACACGCCAGCGTCTGACGCAGATGAGGCCGATAGAGCGCAGGCTGTCGATGAAGCGCCATCCCCACCTGTGGAGAAAACACAACCTGCGCTCAATGATGACCGTTATCCTCCGCTCAAACCACCGCCTGTGTCATCAAAGAGCGCCCCCGTGCGCCCTCGTACCCGCCCCCGCCGGGTATTGTGGTACAACCTGGGCACGCTCTTTTTTATCCTTACGGGCTGCGGCGTATGCGGTTATTACACCGCCATTGCGCTCAATCCATACATGGCGCTCAATCCCTTCCCGCCTTTTACGCCTGTTCCGCTCATCATCACCACTACCCCGCTGCCGCCGACTGCCACACGGATTCCCAGCCCGACGATCACCCTGACGACACCGCCCACGCTGACCTTTACGCCGCTGGCGGCGGAGGCGCTGCCTACCCGCCCCACATTTACCCCCGCACCCTTTCCGTTTACTATCGCCAACACAGGCGTGATCTATGAGCGAAACCTGACCGCTGAAGGCTGTGACTGGGTAAGCATCGCGGGTTCAGTGCGCGGCCTGAATGGAGAAATCCTGAATGGTTATGGTGCGCAAATTGTCGGTGAAGGCGTGGATGAGACTGTATATACCGGCGGGGCAGACTCGCTGTTCTTTGAGCCGGGCGAGTTTGAGCTGCGACTGGGGGACACACCTGGGGTCGAGCCGTACACGGTGACGCTGGTCAGCCCGGATGGTGAGGTGCTTTCCGAATCCTACACTGTCGTTACCAGCGATCAGTGCAGCCAGAATGTAGCGGTGGTCAATTTCGTCCAGAACCGCGCGGTGGAATAAGCAATGAACAATCTGAAGATCACCGAGCAAATCACCTTCCTCTATACTCGTGATCTGGACGAGTCAGCACGTTTTTATGAGCAGGTGATCGGGCTAAGTCTGTGGCGGGATCAGGGGGCCTGCCGTATCTATCATGTGAGCAGCAGCGGCTATCTGGGCATCTGCCAGCGCGCTGATGCACCCGTGCCCGACCCCACACGCCGCGATCTGATCTTCACGCTGGTCACGCCAGAGGTCGATGCGTGGTACGACTATCTCAAAACACGGGGCGTAAACTTCGAGAAAGCACCTGCCGTTAACCTGCAATACAACATCTATCACTGCTTTTTGCGCGACCCGGACGGCTACCTGATTGAAATTCAGACATTTCTGGATTAACGCGGCGGGGGATACAGCGCCATAATCTCCCGATGGCGAAAACAGTCTGTCGTGTGATCATTGACCAGACCGCAGGCCTGCATCATGGCATAGCAGATGGTCGGGCCGGCGAATTTAAAGCCGCGCTGCCTGAGGTCTTTACTTAGACGGCGCGAGTCTTCGGTCTCTGCCGGGACCTGTGCCAGCGAAGGCCAGTGATTATGCCGGGTTGTGTCATCGACAAAGCCCCACAGATAATCGGAAAAACTGCCGAACTGCGCCTGCACCTGCAAAAAGCACTGCGCGTTATGGATGGCGGCATTGATTTTCAGGCGATTGCGCACGATGCCGGGGTTTTGCAGCAGTTCCGCCACTTTGCCCGTGTCATAACGCGCCACCACCAGCGGATCGAAGCCATCAAACGCCGCGCGGTAATGCTCACGTTTACGCAGGATTGTGATCCAGCTTAAGCCCGCCTGTGCCCCTTCCAGGCAAATACGCTCGAACAGGGCGTGGTCATTATCACGCAGCGGTACGCCCCACTCTTCGTCATGATAACGCACATACAGCGGGTCATCGCTCACCCAGCCGCAGCGAATGGTCATGGGTTTCACCTCTCACCTGTCCACATTACGCCCGCAATTTTAACGCCAGTTGCCCTATAATGAGAATGGCAGCACAGCACGGGCTGTGCCTGCGGAAAGTGTAGACACTTTATGGAAGATGCACTCGGTATTGACGCGGGCGGGCTGCTGGCGCAGGTATCGCTGATCGTATGGCTGACACTGGTGCTGTTCGCCATCGTCTCGCCTGTGGGCGGTTATTTACTCTATCGCTATGTGCGCCTCAGGCTGCCGATGGCCGATACCTTCGCACTGCTGGCTGCCGCGTTCTGTGTGTTCCTCATCAGTTTTGCCGTGCTGCTGCTGGCGCTGTTGCAGTCTGACCCACCGATGCAAGCTGGCGCGGCACTGGGGCTGAGCGCGCTGTTCGGCCTGCTGGTCACACTGGCGACCGCGCTGCTGGTGCGGGTGATGGTGCGGCGTGGGCAGACGAAACTGGAAGATCACCGCTTCAGCGTGTGGGACGAAGACCAGCGCAAGCGCGGCAACACCTACCACCACAAACGGCGCTAGGGTCACAGCTTTGGAAAACATGGTGTATGACTGCCGCGCATTCACCATGACCTACGCTTATCATCTGCTTCTCATACGCCCACTGTAAGCTCGGCGCAATTTTCGTGTACTATAAATGAGCCAGGTGCTTAAGCATAGGATATTTTGTTGACTCACCTCTTTTTCTATCTTCGATACGCTTACTCAAACCTGCGGCGCAGCGGTCACTGGACTGTCTTCGCCGTTTTGTGTGTGGCGGCGGGTGTGGCCACTGTGGTCGCGCTGCGCAGTCTCGGTCTCTCCATCGGCGACTCACTGCTGACCAACCTGCGCGAGATTAACCGGGGTGATATCACCATGCGTTCGGTGGGGGGTGGGCCGTTCTCGTTTGCCTTTAACCAGGGTGAGGAGGAAGACAGCATCTTCCGACCGGGTGATTTTGAGCGGGCGCAGCAGATCGCTGGAATGTATGGCGGCGAGGTCACGGCCTACAGCATTTACAACAACGTTCAGATCAGCGCGACGGATTATGCCATCGCAGGCCGACCGCAGTTTGTGACAACGCTGTTTATTGACCCGCAGACTTTCCCTGTCGGCATCGAGATTCGCGCTTTAGAGCCTGCGGGTGTGCCATTGAACGCCCTGTTCCAGGGCGGCTATGAAATTGTCATTAGCCAGAATCTCGCCGAGACGCAGGGCATCAGCGTTGGTGACGCGGTACGTGTAACCGGCTCCACCGAGCCATTTATCGTGCGCGGCATTGTCCCCACCAGCGCCGAAGCCAATGTCAATAATCTATCGGCGGCGTTTTTCGGCTTTGCCTATATTAATAACGACCTTGCCCCGCTGATGCAGTTGAACCCCGCCCCCAATCACATGAGCATCGCGCTTCCCGTGTCCGACACAGAAGCAATCCAGCGCCTCGCCAGCGACCTGTGGCGAGGCGGGGTCTTCGGCCTGCGCACCATGCAGACCACGCCCGGCCTGCTGGAACGCAATACGGAGCTTGCTGATCTGGTCGGACGTTTTATTGTCGTGCTGGGGTTGGGCGCGCTGCTCATCGGCGGGGTGGGCATCGTCAATACCATGTTGGTGATGGTGGGGCGGCGCACGATGGAGATCGCCGCGCTTAAGACCTTCGGCCTCAAGGGGCGGCAGGTAGCCGCCCTGTTCATCAGCGAGGCGTTTCTGCTCGGTGTGGTGGGCAGCATACTGGGGGTTGTCCTCGGCCTGCTGCTCAGCCTGGCCGCCAACCGTTATGGTGAAGCCCTGCTCCAGCAGCCTTTAATATGGCGACTGCATCCCGAAGCGGTGTGGTATGGCCTCGGCCTGGGCATGGTGGTCACGATGGTCTTCGGCGTACTGCCGGTGCTGATCGCCGCCAAAGTACGCCCAGCGATTATCCTGCGCCCAAATCAGACCCATCTCCCGCGCACTTCGCTGCCGGAAGTGATGGCCGCGTTGGGAGTGGTCGTGCTGGTGCTGGGCTTCATCACCGGGCAGATCATCGGCCCCTTGTTCACCCGCGCATTAGGCGAAGTACGCACCCCGGCACCGTTCCTGATCGGTGTGGCAGGTGTGGCGCTGACGCTGGTCATCATGGGATTGCTGGTCGGTCTGTTGTGGCTGGTCGTGTGGGCGGTGGGGCGTTTGCCCACCTTCGGCAGTGTCGATCTGCGGCTGGCGCTGCGCAATATGACTGCCCGCCGCACCCGTACCGCCACCACACTTCTGGCGCTCAGCGCGGGGATGTTCGCCCTCAGCAGTATCAGCTTTTTCGGCCTCGGCGCGCGACAGATTGTCCAGTTCCAGTTCAGCGAGACATTGGGCGGGAATGTGCTGGTGGTGCCGCTGCTGCGCCAGGGCACGGCGCAGGAATTGTTCAACCAGTTTCTGCGTTTTCAGGGCGGTATTACCCATAACACCCGAATGCACGGGTTTTCGTTGTGGCTCTATGCGGTGGATGGCCAGCGTCTGCGCATCCCGGATGATGGCCGTGATGTACGGGTGGCAGGCGTGATACGCGAAACCAATCACCCCAATCTGCGCAGTGGTGTGCTGGTGGCCGGGCGCGACCTGACCCCCGACGATGCAGGCCACGATGTGATCGTGCTGGCGGAGCAATCCCTCCTCGAATCAGCCATCCGTGAGTTTACGCTGGATGAGTTGGGAATCGGTGTCGGCTCTACTGTCACCGTGCGCTCACGCGGGATGGAGAAAGAACTGGAAGTTGTGGGTATCGTCAGCAGCTTAAGCGGTATCCTGCCCAACTTTGGCGGCGCGTTTATCCCGCCGGGTACGCTGCCGGGCATGGACAGCGGCCTGTCGATCAATATACTGGATGTACCGCCGGACGCGCTGGACGATGTGCTGTTAAACCTCTCTGCGCTGCCCTTCCTGCTGGCGCTGGATATGACCTTTGTGGACAGCCTGCTGGTGCGCCTCATCAATCAGATGAGCGCCATTCCGACGATTGTCGGGCTGCTCTCGCTGCTGGCCGCCGCCGTGATTATGGCGAATACGGTATCGCTGGCGACGTTGGAACGCCGCCAGCAGATTGGAATCCTGAAAGCGATGGGTCTGAAGCGTGGGCGGGTGCTGCGTGTCATGCTGCTGGAAAACACGGTCATCGGCCTGATGGGAGCCGGATTGGGCATCGCCATCAGTTCGCTGGCAGTATCACTGATGACTGCGCTCGGCACAGGCATTCCCATCCCGCTGCCAGACGAATCGCTGCCGACTGCGCTTGGTCTGGTACTGGCCGCCGTCGTGATCGCCTGGCTGGCGACCTTTCTCAGCGCGCGTGTGGCCGTCAATGAGCGCGTAGCGCAGGTGTTACGCTATGAGTGATTGATGAACCACCAGGACGCGGAGATTTAAGAAACCTGCTTTGCCTCAATAATGATCCCCTGCGATAGTCTTCATCAGGGGATAGCGCAGCAGCGGGGCGGAAGCCGCCGCCAGAAATGCATTGAACAGGCGGGCGTTCCCGGCTATATGCCGCTGTACCCTGCGTCCACGGCGCAGGCCCGCCGCCACTGCCGCACGCCACGCCGTATCATAATCGCTGGGACGTGCTTCCAGCAGGTCAATTACCTGCCGCGCCGCCGTCTGCCCGGTCAGCATGGCGGTATAGATGCCGCCCCCGGTCAGCGCGTTAGTAAAGTGGCCTTCATCGCCCACGAACAGCACGCCTGCCGCCGTGCGGCTCTCGCCAGAGGTGTAAATTGGCAGCGGCCAGGTCTTCACCGAATCTGGCTCCAGCTCAAAGCTGTAATCCTGCGCCAGCCAGTCCAGGAAATCATCCAGCCATTCGCGGAGGTTGCGTCCGCGCTGCTTGTAAGTGTCGTTGTGCAGGTACACGCCGACATTGGCGCGAGTCTCGCTCACCGGGAAAATCCAGGCATAACCCGGCAGCAGTTCCCGCTGGAAGAAAAAATGCACGCGCGACTCTATAGGGCGCTTAAGGCTGACATAAGCGCGGATCGCCACCGCCATCGAATCCGCCTCATCATGATTACGTCCCTTCAGTGCCCGCGCGATAGGCGACCCCACGCCCCCCGCCGCGATCACCGCGCGCGCCTCATGCTCAATCAGCTTACCATCGCGCCGTTCCACCACGCCCACTACACGACCATCACGCAGTAGCGGCGCATGGATGTGCATCGCCTCGAATTTTGCGCCTCGTTTGAGCGCCTGCTGGTGCAGTACATGATCGAAGCTGAGACGGGGTGCGGTCATTGAGAACAGTTCACGCTGAGTTTCCTGCAACATCACAGTATGCCCGCCTGGCCCGGTAATCGCCAGCGACGAAATACGGCGGTATTCCAGCCCGGCCTGCTGAATATCCACTTCCATCGTGCGCAGCAGGGCCATCACTTCGAGCGGCAGGCCATCGCCGCAGACTTTATCCCGCGGGAAAGTCTGGCGGTCTACCAGCAGCACCTCTTTACCGTGCGCGGCCAGTGTCGCCGCCGCTACCGCGCCCCCCGGCCCGGAACCTACCACAATCACATCGTGTATCATCCATCACTTCCCCTGTATACAGGTAAAATGTTACACATTCAACGCTGTGAAGTCCATAATCGTTTGCCACACATTGAGCGCCGTGCTATTCTCTCGCGGGAGGATTTTACACTTTGGAATCATGGGTTATTCTCACGCTGCTGTTACTCGCCGCACTGCTGATTTACTGGCCGCTGCAATGGCGCACCGGCTTTTTCAGCACCCGTTATTATCACCAGATCACCGGACTCCTGCTCATCACACTGGCGGGCGCGGCACTGACGGCGGTGCTGTGGAGCAGCAGCCCCCTGCTGGCGCTGGTCGTGCTGGTGGGGACACTCTATCATGGGGCCTTGTTCGGCTTCAAGCTGCTGCTCGATACTGATAACAAATACCGCTGGATTCACCGCCCCAACCGTGCCCTGGTACGCTATGACTGTCCGCATGAGCGCTTCACGCTCACCACAGAGGACGGCGTGCGCCTGCAAGCACTGCGCCTGGAAAACAGCACAGCAGAGAAGGCAGTCATCGTCTGTCATGGCGCGGGGCGCAGCAAAAACACGCTGGCGATGGTGCAGACCTGTACCATCCTGGCGACAAAATACGCGGTATTCACCTTCGACTTTCGCGGACATATGGAAAGCGGCGGGCTGTACCATGCCGACAACGCTACCGAGTACGACCTGAACGCTATGATAGCCTATGTGCGCGCAGCAGGCTTTGAGCAGATCGCTGTGTTTGGCTGGTCAGTAGGAGGGACCACGGCACTGCTGGCCGCCGCCAACGGCAGCCCGATTGCGGCGATTGTC
>JBGSXK010000587.1:0-10202 GCA_041751455.1 Anaerolineae bacterium | reverse complement strand
GCCTTTTACGGTGTCTGATGGCGATTGGTCTGTCGCGCCCGATGGTCGCAGACTGGTGTTTCTCAACGCGGCGGATAAGTCCATGTGGCTGATTGAAGAACAGTAAAGCTATAATTGAGTCCACAGGCGCAAAGTTTGCATGTCAGTTGCTTTGTCTTTGTGCCCTCGGTGTTTTGTGGTGAAAAGGATGAAGCAATGCTTGATGCACAGGCCATCGCCCCGGCGGGTGAACTACTCTCTGAAGAGGCTATCCGCGAGACATTGCAAAACGGCCTGGGCGGCAGGTTTACCCATGCGCGCCTGCTCGTGTTGATTCCGGATCACACACGCACACTGCCGCTGCCGAAATTGTTTCGCCTGCTGGTGGAAGTATTGCATGACGCACAGCAGCTTGATTTTATGGTCGCGCTGGGCACACACCCGGCATTGAGCGAAGAGTCGCTGTGTGACCTTGTCGGCATTAGCGCTGAAGAACGCAGTGGCAGATGCGGACATATCGGTATTCTGAATCACGCCTGGGATCAGGACGACGCGCTGGTGCAGGTAGGTACGATTGAGGATGACCAGATTCAGGAAATCGCCGGGGCGGCCTGGCATCCCTCACTGGCCGGGGCGGTGCCAGTGCGCCTCAACCGTTGTGCGCTGGAGTATGACCGGATTTTAATCCTGGGGCCGAGCTTCCCGCATGAAGTGGTGGGTATTTCTGGTGGGGCAAAGTACCTGTTCCCCGGCATTTCCGGTCCGGAGATGATTAACAAAACCCACTGGCTCGGCGCGTTAATCACGACCATGAAGATTATCGGCTTCAAGCACACACCTGTACGCGCCATGATTCACGCGGCTGCGGCCCTTGTCCCCACGCCACTGACCCTGATCGCGCTGACGGTGGAACACGGCGAACTCGGCGGTATGTTCATCGGTGATCATCTCACGGCCTTCGAGGCAGCAGCGGATCTCTCGCGCCAGCGGCATATCGTGTGGGTGGATAAGCCCTACCAGCGGGTGCTGTCGTGGGCACAGACGCGCTATGATGAACTGTGGACAGGGGCAAAAGCCATGTACAAACTTGAGCCTGCGGTGGCCGATGGCGGTGAACTGATTATCTACGCGCCACATCTTGATACTGTGAGCCATGTTCACGGCAGGTACATCTACGAGGCCGGGTATCACGTCATTGATTACTTCCTTGACCAGTGGGAGCAGTTTAAGCACATCCCCACCGGGGTGCTGGCACACAGCACCCATGTTAAGGGCATCGGCACGTTTGAACATGGCGTGGAAAACCCGCGTATTCAGGTCGCGCTGGCCTCGAAAATCTCCGCCGAAGACTGTGCCCGGCTGAACCTGGGCTACTACGACCCGGCGAAAATTGATCTCACAGCATGGCAGAACGGGCATGAGGACTGGTTATTCGTTCCCAAAGCTGGCGAGACCCTATATCGTACACGGGAGTAGCACGCGCTCACTGCTGCGGTCGCAAAACAAACACAAGACATGCCTTACTGTTTAACCCAGCCAATCGGTAGGATGTACCACACGTCATCACCCCACTCTGGAACATACTCCCGCGCCTCGCCTGTCGTGCCATCCACGAAGATAATGCTCTGGATGCTGTCGGCACAGTAGCCACTGGTCGTAGTCACATACGCCAGCGTCGCCCCGTCCGGTGACCAGGATAGGTGGCAACCCGATGGGAGACTACCAGATTCCCCCACCTGCTCTAATGTGAAGTTGTCCGCTGCGTCCAGCGTGAACAGCCGTACCGCCGAGGTCTGCGCCAAGCGTGCTGCCATCACATTTGAAACCGGGTTCAATGCCCACTCCGTAACCATCTCTGGAAAGAGCATGTGACGTGTGCCTTCAACCACATTGTAAGCCAAAGTCTCAGTATTTTCCGGCCTGTTGGGCAGCATATAATCCGCGCTGACGACTAAAGTGTCGCTGTCATACCAGAAAGGCACATACCATCCCTGAAAATCAGGAATCCCTTGCGTTGTGGCCTGTGGTGTAAAACTCGTCACCTGTGCTGCCTCATCTTGCGCAATGTTCCAGAGGTACACCCCTCTTGGGACTTGAGCGCCGTCTGTACAACTGGATACATAACTTATCGCACTCCCCTCAGGCGACCAGCGAAGTTCACAGGCAGTTCCGGCAAACTCCACTGAACCGAGCGCTGGATTTGGTAATTGAAATGAGGTTAAGCGTGAGTTATCAGCTACATCAAAGATGTCAAGCGTGTAACTGCAATAATTATTTACCGAGCGCTGTGAACAGTCGTCAGTTCTGGTGACAAACCGCGTGGATTCCGGCGACCAGGCGACGTGCATTTGAGAATATTCATCATTGGTCAGGTTGGTCAGGCGGTTGTCTGATACCGAATAAATAAAGATTTCTAAATCCGAAGACTCCTGAGCAAGGGTCATGTTCAAAGCCAGGAAACGTCCATCAGGAGACCAGGCAAGATTCTGCAATGTCCCTACAAAACCTGCCTCGCTACCTGCAAGAAAGCCTTGAGCAATATCCCGCGTCTCGCCTGAATCTAAGTTGACCAGCCGGACTAACAGTGGGTCGCCAGTGGAAACCAGTGAAGCCAAAAGGAAAGCAACCCATTCGCCATTCGGGCTGGTGATGGACAGGGCTGAGGGATACCAACCCTCCAAAGCCGTCAACGCTTTACGTTGCATATCAAATTCACCGTTTGCAGGGCCTATAATTTGTAATTGGCTTGCCCCTTCCGGCGACACCACCAGGAGTGCATACCCCTGAAGGGTTTGAGCGTTAGCTGCCATGATGAAATTTGCGAAAATCCACAAACCGATAGAGACTATCGTTCTGTGTTTCATATTTTTTCTCCACAAGAGTCGGCGTTTATATCTGATTGTCCCCAAAGCAGGCGAGAGGCTGTAACGGATAAGCGAAAAATAAATCCTACAGCTTAATACCCCATACGGCATACAGCGGATCATATTGATGGGGAACAGATGGCACATCCTGATAATGGGCGATGCCGCGCCAGTTGCCGGATGCCTCAAAATACTGCGTGACCAGCGCCACATGCTGCGGATCAGTCGTGGAAAGCCACACGGCGACGGCCTTATCAGGAAAACAGCGATTGGAGAATGACACCACGAAGATGCCGCTGCGCTTCAGCACCCGGTTGACCTCCGTGAAAACCTGTACCGGATGCACAAGATATTGCACGGATACCGCGCAAACCACCGCGTCGAACAGATCGGTCTCGTAAGGCAGCAGCGGGTTCTCGTTGAGATCATGCACGATAAACTTATCGAGCTGTGGGTTGTCGGCCATCTCTGCGGTATTCATACCTAGTCCTGCTACCTGCTGCGGCCTGAGGGTATCCGGCAGGTGTGAGCGCCAACTGCTCATCAGGTCGAGATACACCCCGCCTGATGGCAGCAGTTGAACATAGAGCTTCCGCAATGCAGCTATAGCATGGTCGTCAATATGCACCACTTTACGCGGAACACCGTAGAATAGCCCATCGTCACGCGCGTCCTGCCGGGCGAAATAAGCCTGTGGGAAACTATTGTCGGTCATGCGCTGCCATCCTGCTCCACGTCGTGTTTACTACGCCTTCTGCGCCGCTTCCCGGATATTCGCGCGGGTTGCCTCAAGATCGAAACACGCCTGCTGGTTGTCGCGCAGAAGCTGGGTGGACAGGTGGATGGCTTCGACCTCATTTAAAAAGCCTTCGTTGACCTCGGCTTGCAAGGTATAAGTCAGCCAGCGGCGCATTTGCTTGGAGTACGCGACGGCGGCATTCGGCCAGAACGTATCACCGCCGAAGGCGAACAGCTTGTTAGCAGGCACGGTGTGAATCATCTTGCGCACAAAATCCGCCGCGCTGTACGGGTCGATACTCCACGACCAGCACATATCCACCCACACATTCGGATAATGCTTGGCGATGGCGGCCAGTTCGTCATGATAGGGATAGCCAATGTGCATCAGCACGAAACGCGCCTGCGGATAGTGCATCAGCAGGTCGCACAGGTGGCCGGGGCGAATGCGCTCGACAGGCATGTAGCTGTGCCCGGCGTAATAGCCGGTGTGAATCTTGAACGGCAGATTATGCTGGATCGCCAGTTCCACGCCCCGCGCCAGCCCCCAATCGCCCAATACCAGATGCTCAGCTACACTGAGTTCCTCACCCCGCAGCGATTTATCCAGCACCGGAGCCGCCTCGGCATCAGTGCGCGGCTGCCAGCTTAAGGTACGCTGGTAGGCGTGCTGCGTCTTCACCGCGATGGCACAGGGCGCGTAACGCGCGAACAACGCGGTCATCGCCTCGCGCAGAGTCTCGAGGCTGGTGACTTCGACATTGGTATGGCGATAGATTACCGCGAGGTCTACTTCGCCTCTGCAAAAACCGACCCACGACAGATCATAAAGGAAAAAATCCAGCCCCGACGGGTCGGGCGCGCACTGCCACGCAAAGTCATCAATCTGCACATGATCGAAACCACCCTCGTCCCGCAGAATGCGCAGACGCTCACCCGGTTGGCGCAGGGCACGGTTGCGTTCGCTGGCGGCAGCAATTGTGCCGGGTGTGATCTCATCCATCCCATAGACCTCGCGCGCAATCCAGCGCACTGCTTCGCCATAACCCGTATGCTGGCAGTGCTGCCACGCTGCCGCGACTCCCGACCAGCGTGCCTCAATATCGCTGTTGCTGCGATCCAGCAAAGTATCCACCGCTTCCTGTGTGGCCCCGGCGACAATTAAATCTGCCGTCACATAATTAGCGAACAGGTCGTTGAACACATCCGGCCCATTATCGACATACTGCGCTTCCATGCTCAGATGCTCATGAGTATCAATGATTTTGATGTTCTGGATGTGTTGGGCTAGATCGGTCATGGTGTCCTCTTAATCACACTGCGCAGACCGGGATTATAGCACTTTGTCCTGGACATCAGGAGGCCTTGCAGGTACAGCGATACACATTTAACCCCGAAATAACAATTTCGCAGTATACTGCCCGCTTGCGAGCTTACAAAAATAAAGGGGCATGCTCATGGATGCAGCAGTCAGTCAGGGAGGGCTTATTTATCCCAGCGATGAGCGCGAATACAGACGGCGAATCCGGGCTTGGGCGATGTACGATTGGGCGAACTCGGCCTTCGCCACCACAATTCTGGCGGCGGTGCTGCCCATCTACTACAGTCAGGTGGCCGGAGCAACCCTCCCTAGCGCGGCGGTGGCAACCTCGTACTGGAGCCTTGGCCTCAGCATTTCGCTGCTGGTGGTGGCTGTTCTTTCCCCCATCCTAGGCACTATCTCCGATATTATGCGTGGCAAAAAGCAATTTCTCTCGGTCTTTGTGGCTATCGGTGTGCTGGCAACGGCAGGACTGGTGTTTGTGGGCACAGGGGATTGGGTGCTGGCCTCTGCACTGGCAATTGTCGGGCGCATTGGCTTCAACGGGTCGATCACATTTTACGATGCGCTGCTGCCGCATGTTGCGCGCGAGAAGGATCAGGATCGGGTCTCGACATTGGGCTATGCTCTTGGCTACCTGGGCGGCGGTATTCTGCTGGCAATTAACGCTGTGATGATTTTCACTCTGGGATTTGCAGAAGGCGCGCGCTGGTCATTCCTTAGTGTTGCTGTCTGGTGGGCCGTATTCTCTATTCCCGTGTTTCGTCAGGTACCGGAACCAGCTTCTGCCACCGAAAAGCTTGCCCCTGGTGAAACAATCATCGCGGCCAGCTTCAAGCGTATCCGCGAGACCCTCAGGGATATACGCCGTTACCGCGAATTGTTCAAGTTTCTCATCGCCTTTCTCATCTACAACGATGCCATCGGTACGATTATCGGCCTGGCGGCTATCTACGGTGCGGAACTCGGGTTTGGCGATATTGAGTTGATTCTGGCACTGCTGCTGGTGCAGTTTGTGGGCATTCCGTTCAGCATTGTTTTTGGTTATTTACCCAGCAAAGAGACCAAACGCCGCCCGCTTTATTTCTCAATCATCCTGTTTAATATGATTGCGCTGCCGCTGGTGGGTATTGTCGGGTCGCGTCTGCTGCCACAAAGCACGACCGGGATGCTGCTGCAACCCTACGAAACAGTGGATGAATTTGCAGGTACCGGGGTTTACGGGCCAGATCACGAGGCGCTGGTGTTTAGCAATGACTGGCAGACAGAAGTTGTCCCGGCGGCAGTGTTGGGCGCAGAGACCGATGTACCCTATATATTCAGCACATCTGATAACGCCCGGATGGATTTCACTTTTAACGGACGCGAAGTCATGCTGGTACACAGCACCGGGCCGGATCATGGTGTCTGGACGGCCTTCATGGATGATGTGCCTCTGCTGGCGGAAGGGGAAGCTGGTGAATTGGTGCCGCTGACGATTGATGCCTACAGCCCCACACTGCGCTACGGAGTCACACAGACATTCTCGGCAGAGCAGCCAGGGACTCACACATTGTCCTTGCTGCCTGCCACTGCTAATCCACAGAGTACCGGAAATGTAATAAGTATCGCACAGGCTGAAGTGCTGCTGCCTGTCAGCCAGAGCAGCCTGCCCACGATCCTGGGCGCAGTGATTGCCACACAGCTTGTGGGTATCGCTTTCTCCTATGTCATCGGCCAGCGGATCTTCGCACGCATGGCGGAAACGCTGAATACTAAACGCAGCATCCTGCTGGCCCTGATGATTTATAGTGTGATCGCCGTCTGGGGTTACTTCGTGAACTCGACCTTTGAATTCTGGTTTCTGGCATGGACAGTGGCGGTAGTGCAGGGTGGCAGTCAGGCGCTCAGCCGCAGCCTGTATGCCTATATGTCACCTGCGTCGAAAAGCGGCGAGTTTTTTGGGCTGTTCGCCGTGATGGAAAAGTTTGCTTCATTTCTCGGCCCGCTGATTTTCGCGCTTGCAGTGTTGGTTTTTGGCAGCAGTCGCCCCGCGATTGTGGCGCTGATCGCGTTTTTTATCATCGGGGGCTATTTACTCACGCGAGTGGATGTGGAAGAAGGACGACTCGTAGCGCGCGCTGAGGACGCAACCGTCTTTGGTGGATCGTCCTAGTGCAGGATAACGGGGCGGTGAACAGCCGCCCCTGAGTTTATTTTGCCAGGATTTCGGACAGCTTGAGCAGATCAGGATCAAGGGACTTTTTGCCCGTGATAACCTCGCTTAATGGGGTGGTGATCACTTTGCCCTGGTTTAATCCCACCAGCACCCCCACCTCGCCACGTTCCAGGCTGTCTGTGGCTGCCGCGCCGAAGCGTGTCCCCAGAATGCGGTCAAACGCAGTGGGTTCGCCGCCGCGCTGGATATGTCCTAGTTTGGTTGCCCGCAGTTCAAAGCCGAGTTCTTCCTCGTGCTCTTTAAAATATTCGACCATTTTATCGGCGTTATAAGTGGCCCCCTCCGCCACGACGACAATCGCATGGGCTTTTCCCCGTTCATAAGCCGCCAGCAGTTCATCTGCGATCAGCGCCGGGCTGATTTCATATTCGGGAATGACGACAGCTTCTGCCCCGCCTGCGATACCCGACATCAGCGCCAGATAACCACAATCGCGCCCCATGACCTCTACCAGGAAAGCCCGCTGATGAGATGAGGCGGTGACTTTCAGGCGGTCAATAGCTTCCAGTGCGACATTAAGCGCGGTATCCACACCAATCGTGATCTCAGAGCCGTACAGGTCATTATCAATGGTCGAGGCGATGCCTGCCACAGGAAAACCCATTTCCCACAGGGCATGAGAACCGGTCTGCGAGCCGTTACCACCAATGACTACCAGCGCCTCAATCCCACGTTGGTTGAAGTTGCGCAGTGCCTGCTGGCGGCCTGCCTCAGTTTTAAATTCCGGGCAGCGGGCGCTGCCCAGCACGGTGCCGCCCTGCTGGATGATACCCCCGACATCGCGTGCCCCCAGGGGGATAATGCTGTTGGCGATGCTCCCTGCGTAACCCTGTCGCACACCGAAAACTTCCCAGCCTTTACTGATTCCTGTGCGCACGACAGCACGAATAGCGGCATTCATGCCGGGTGCGTCACCGCCGCTGGTCAGGACTGCGATACGTTTCATTGCGATGTTCCCCCCACGAAAGAGTCAGTTTAAGGAAAATGGTTCATCGGTCAGGCTGCTGCCTCTCTCAATCATCATGTCCAGGAAGGTGACCTCCCTGTAGTACACTGTATACATTTCGCGTAGCAGCCGTTGGGCACCGGGCACACTCAAAAGCGCCTGCTTCTGGGGATTGGGAAGCTGTTGCAATATTGCAGCAGACAGGTAAGCCAGTTCGACAGGATCGGCAGGCAGTTGCAGCGGGTCAAATTTCGCCTCCTCATTTTGTGCCAGTACCATCAGGTAGCGCTCTACCAGGGGGCGCAGCAGGCCGTCCAGGCGCTGTATTTTCTGGGTGTTATCCATGTTGACCGGATAAAGTTCCACATTCCCCACAAGGTAAGGGTAATCATAATTGAGCGACTTAATCTCAAAACGTTCCTGGCCGACAATCACAATATTCATCGTGCCTTCTTCAAGCGGCTGTACTCTGGCAATCTGCGCCGTGCAGCCCACACGATAGGGGCGTGCCAGCGGTGCTAATGCTTCACGCCCTTCTTCAATCAGAACCCAGCCGAAAGGCTGACGACTTTCCAGGCAGTTATTTATCATCAGCTTATAACGTTCTTCAAAAATATAGAGGCTGTGGGATATGCCGGGGAACAATACACTGCTGAGAGGAAATAATGGTAGCTCAAACATCAGAGTCTCGGTAGGTTAGCCATCATGTTGAACAACTTGGGAGTGTGTTATTTGCCACCCCTCTGTTGTTTACTCATTATAACGCTCTGTCTATAGCCTGACTAGCGCAACGCTGAGCGGCAGATAAGAAAATGAACCCAACAGCTAGCGCTCTGGCAGGGCACCCACATAGCGAGCACGGGGTCGTATCAGGCGGTCTGTGGCATATTGTTCCAGCAGATGACCGATCCAGCCTGCCGTGCGCCCCAGCGCGAACAGCACCAGCGGTGTTCCCGGCGGCAGGCCCAGCCCATAGGACAGGGCCACCAGCGCAAAATCGATATTGGGCGGCTCGCCAATCAGGTCCATGACGGTCTGGGCCACAGTGAGCGGCAGTTCCAGCTCATGCTGCGCAGACAGCATATTCAGCAGCACGGCCGCGCGTGGGTCGCCCTGTGGGTAGAGGGGGTGCCCGAAACCGGGGATCGCCTCACCTCGCCGCAGGCGATCTGCAATGACCTGACGCGACTGTGCTGGCTGGCCGACTTCACGCATCAGGGCTTCTACCCGGCTGGTATTCCCGCCATGCTTTGTGCCTTGCAGCGCGCACAACCCTGCGCTCACCGCGGCGTAAGGTGTTGAACCAGCAGAAGCTACACAACGTGCTGTAAACGACGAGATATTTAACTCATGATCGGCACACAGGATCAGCGCGGCGTTTAGCAGCGTTGCTGCTCCGCTTTTATCTGGGCACCAGGTCTGCGCCAGCCTCTCTGCAATGCTGCCCGGTGTCTGCTCACCCATCGTCACGCTCATCAGCAGCTCGAGTATACGCGCCCCTGTCTGGATGACAGATGTAGAGCGCAGATCATAAGCGGCTGCGTCACCCGCCGCTGCCAGCGGCAGCAGTACCTGAAACTGCTCGAAAAGTGGCCAGCCTGCAATCTGTGAGCGAACCTTTTCCCACTGTGGCGGCAGGACGAGGCCGACAGCAGGCAGCGTGGTCATGGTATCACCCATCCATAGAAGCGATGCGACCTGCTCAAAAGTCACGCTTTGTGCCAGTTGGCAGGCATTCAGGCCACGATAAAACAGCCGCCCATCTTCAATCAGGGTCAGCGCGGAATCCAGCAGGGGAGTGCCAAAATGCAGCGCCCTTTCAGCCAGTTTCTCCGGGTGATGCCGGGCGGCTTTGCGATCTTTCAGCCGTTGTACATCCTCCGCGTTGTAACGTCGGCTGCGCTTGCCTCCCCCGGCGGCCTCAGAGCGAATCAGTCCCCGGCTGACATAGGCGTAAAGTGTCGGCAGGCTGATGTCAAGTTCCCGTGCCGCCTCCTGCGCACTCAGATAACGTACTTTCACCATAAGACCACCTCAATAGATTGATTAATCAATCAATATTGACAATGTTTAACCAGCTATCTATGATTAAATCATAACAGTTTTTGAATCCCTGTCGAGCGCTTCTCACAAAAT
>JBGSXK010000586.1:0-6302 GCA_041751455.1 Anaerolineae bacterium | reverse complement strand
GGAGCAGGTAATCAGGGTGAGGCGGCGGATTGGGGTGGGATAGAGTACGGTCAGATCATTGGGTGGGACTGTACGAAATTCGGTCACAGTGTAGAGGTGTTCGCGGCCATCCTGTATGATGATGAGTGGGTCGCCAAGTGCCAGCTCCTGAATAGTGGCAAAGACTCCGCTGCGCCCGTCACTCATCTCCACATGCCCGGCCAGCACCACATTGCCCGGTTGGTTAATCCAGGCTGTGCCCTGGAGATGCCCGGCGTAGGTGCCCAGGTCGCTCACATCCCAGCTTTGGCCGTTCAGGTACGATGGAATAATACGGGTGTTAATGCCCGCAGTGGGCGCGACAAAACGCGCGCCGTCGGTAATCTCGCGTGGAAGGCTCGTAGGTGCTGGGACAGTGCTGGTAGCGGGGGGGAGGAACGTCGCGCTGGGAAGAGCAGTAGGGGACAGCTCAATCTGTGCCCGCGGCCAGTTGTCATAGAGCAGGTACAATACTCCGGCAATCAACCCCAGCAGCACTGCTGTGGTCAGGCCGATTCCTGCCCGCCCCTGTCGGTACATCCCTGCCTGCCTCTCAGACTACACGCTCCGCGATAACCACATAACGCTCCTGATAGGTATTTTGCAGCAAATCGTAATTTGAGCAAGTGGTTAGCGTAAGACGGGGCACCTCTGTCGGGTAGAAGGGAGTAAGGTCATCCGGCTCAACGTAGCGTTTCTCCACCACGTTATACCGATATTCAGATCCATCCTGTGTGATAATTAACGGGTCCCCCACGTTAAGCTCAGCGATGGCACTGAAGATACCGCCTGCCCCGCTGAAGACCTCGGCATGGCCGGCCAGCACCACATTGCCCGGCTGGTTGATCCAGGCTGTGCCCTGAAGGTGCCCGGCGTAGCTGCCCAGGTTATCCACATCCCAGCTTTCACCGTTTAAGTAGGACTGTACGATTCGGGTGCGGATGCCTGCTGTAGGAGCGAAGAAAATTGCGCCGCTGGTGATCTCGCGCGGGATTTCCGGCGCGGTGGCCTGTTGGACAATAGGCACAATTTCCGGCTCGATATCGCGCAGCAGCGGGCGCGGGACAGGGTTTGGAGAGGCGATTGGGGAGACGTCCTGCCAGTTATCATGAATCAGGTAGCCGACCCCAAGGATAATCCCCAGCAGGACAACCAGGGTAAAACCAGAGGATGATGGAGTGCGATGGCGGTACATAAGACCCCAGGAAGACTCATCAATATTTCAAGTTAAGAATAATTTCAGAACCTTAGTTTAACCTAACCTGGCAAAAATGTAACGATTTTGAGATAACAATCCCCAAACAGAAGGATGAAATTTTGTTATATACGGAGATACAGGGCTGTAGGGTGTGCCGGAGGATGATTTTTATTGTTTCTGATGCAGCGCGGCGGCCACTTCTCGGCCGTGCTGCGCTGCTGCCAGGCGCTCCTGTAAGCCCAGTGCGGCGAACAACTTCCCGGCTGCAGTGAAGTGTTGTATCGCGTAGTCATAATCGCCCGCATTGCCCAGTTCGCTGCCCAGGCTGAGGAGTAATTCGGCTTCTGCCAGAGAGTCGCCAAGCTGCCGCGCCAGCGTCAGCGCCTGGGTATGATAATCGAAAGTGTGCTGCTGGTGCATCCGGCCTTCGGTGGGGTAAGGCGTGTTTTCGCCCAGGACACGATGCAGGCTACCGAGATCGATCAGTGTTTCCAGCAGGCCATAGTGATCGCCAATATTACGATAAAGCTGTGTAGCCTCAGCCAGATGCAGGAGCGCAATTTCATGATCTCCCAGTGCGAAGCTGGTTTTACCCAGTTTGGCAAGCCGCTGCGCCTGCCCTCGTTGATCGTGCAGTTGGCGCGCAACTTCGACTGACTGGCGGTGATATTCCAGTGCGGTGTGGGGCTGCGCCAGATCATCATAGACCAGTCCCAGGTTGCTCAGCCAGATGCCACGCCCGCGCAGGTCGCCAATCTCCTGGGCGATCAACAGCGCCTGATTGAGATAGGTCACGGCTTCGTCAAAATGGCGCAGCTCTCGCAGGATGTTACCCATATTGCCCAGGAGACCATCTTCCGTGATGCGATCCCCTTCCTGTCGTGCCAGCGCCAGCGCGTCACTGAAACAGATCAGTGCATCCTGCGGTTGTTGCAGGCGGTAATAGATGAGCGCGAGATTGCCCAGGTAGCGACCCTGCGCGGCGAGATCGCCTTCCTGCTGCGCCAGCACCGCCGCCTGCTGCAAGCAGTGAATAGCCTCCGTGAAATCCTCGTTTTGCAGCGCCTGCCGTAGTCGTCGTTGCAGTTGTGCTACGTCCATTAAGCGCTGTTCCCATCACGCCGGAAGCTGTTGAACAGCGCCCAGCCCATCACCGCCGCCAGCACAACCAGCCACGCCCATCTTAAATCTCCCTGTACAGGCGCAAGCGTGGGTTCGCCGGGCTGTGGGTCGAAGCGAACAATAGTAAACTGGTCAGAAATCTCTGGCAGTACATGATTGTTGACATGAGCCGTACCACTCAGCCGCGCGATGAGCGGATCATAGAAAAAGGGCGCACGCTTGCGAAACAGATGCAGCACCCGCAGTGACTCGCCGGGGGCTTCCACAATATGCGCCTGTGCAGCGCAGCCCTGCCTGCCCCGGCGCAGGCTCACGGTCGAGTCAGCCAGCAGGTTGCGTACCCAGTTGGGGTGCTGCCCCCAGGCCGAAACGACATAAACTTTACTGCCATGGATGCGGTATTCGATGGCGGTGTGCCGGGGCAGACCCGTCACGCGCCCGCGCGTGGTCAGCACCATAATACCTAAAATATTCAGAAGTTCGCCCAGCCCAAAACGGTAGAGCCAGATGGGCAGGCGCAGCAGCAGACGATAGACCCCTGCAGGATAGGGAAATTTATAGAAATGGTCGCGCTGAGAACCAGAAGTGGATTGAGCATGAGACGCGACATCATCCCCAATCATTGAAGTGTGCATGGTGATTCAACCACCTGTTGGTAAGATATACGAGTTCAGGTCTAGCTTTTCAGCCTGATTATAACGCAGAAATGTTCTACTGAAGAGAGAGTTGTGACGACTTTGGAAACCCCACCCATCCTGCGTTTTGGTATGGTAGGCAGGCCGCAGACCGCCCCCGGCAGTGATACCCTCAGCGCGATTGAACATATCCGCACATTAGGGCTGGATCACCTGGAAATCGCCTGGGTGCGCAGTGTGCGCGTGAGCGATGCTACCTGTGCGCAGATCAAAGCCACTGCCGAGCGTTACGGTGTCACTCTCAGCATTCACGCGCCTTATTACATCAACCTCAACAGCCAGACCGCCGACCTGATGACCGCCAGTGACCAACGCCTGCTGCTAGCTGCCCGTAAGGGGTTTCTGGCCGGGGCGCGGGACATCATTTTTCATCCCGGTAGTTATCACAGCCAGCCAGCGCATGAGGTCTATGGGCGGGCGCGGGATAAAATGCTGGAACTCACGGACATTCTGCGCGCGGAGGGCACTCAGGTCAGGCTGTGCCCAGAGACAATGGGCAAGGCGGCCATGTTCGGCAGCCTTGACGAAGTGCTGCGCCTCAGCCATGATGTGCCAGGAGTCGCCCCGTGCATCGACTGGGCGCATCTTCATGCCCGCACGGGCGATGGCTCATTCAATACTTATGATGAGTTCGCTGCTGCCCTGGGTCGGGTACGTGACCTGCTCGACGCAGAGGCGCTCACCCGACTGCATTTTCACCTCAGCGGCATCGCCTACAGTGCTAAAGGCGAAAAACACCACCTGCCTCTGAACGAGGCTGACCTGCGTTATCGCGACCTGCTGCAGGCCTTTATCGATTTCGGTGTGGGCGGCGTGTGTGCGGTAGAAGCTCCTGTTCCCTTCCATACTGCTGATGCGCTTATGCTCCAGGCCACGTACCGCCGCTTAGGTGAAAGCACAATGGAACTTCCCAATGCCCGTGTAACAAAAAATATGCTATAGTTTGATGTGCAACAATACGATATGTTTCACTATTCCGGCGCTGCTGCCATTGGCCGAAGCGGGCAGTGTCTGGTAAAGATCGCTCGGAGACACCACCTTTATGGAGTTCATTTCCTACTCGCGCAAGGACACCGCCTTTGTGCGTCACCTCAGCGAAGGTTTGAAACAATCCGGGCACGAAGTCTGGATTGATTGGGAAGATATTCCTCCAACAGCGGATTGGTGGAGCGAAATCTCCAAAGGCATCCAGGCTGCCCACAGCTTTATCTTCATCATTACCCCTGACTCTGTCCATTCAGAAGTCTGCCGTGACGAAATTGATTATGCCGTTGCCAACCATAAACGCTTTGTGCCTGTGCTGTACCGTGATCTGATCGAAGAAGACGATAAAAACGCCCTGCATCCCACTATCAGTTCGCACAACTGGATTTTTTTTAGAGAGAACGATGACTTCGAGGCGGCCATGCAAAAGCTGGTCACCTCTTTAGAGACTGACCTTGACTACGTAGGCGAGCACACCCGTTTGCTGGTGCGGGCGATGGAGTGGGATCAGAAGGGGCGCGATAACAGCCTGCTGCTCAACGGTACCGAGATCAGCCGCGCCGAATCCTGGTTGAGCACGGGCATCAACAAGAACCCTGAACCCACCGAACTGCACTCAGACTATATCTTCAGCAGTCGCCAGAATCAGACCCGCCGTCAGCGGACACTGCTGGTCGCGGCCTTTGTCGGGCTGGTGGTCGCGCTGGTGCTGGCCATGATCTCACTGGTGCTGGCCGGGGTTGCCAATAATGAGCGTATCCGCGCGGAAGACAGCGAAGCCACCGCAGTTGTGGCGCAAAGCATCGCCGAAGTGAGGGGCAACCAGGCCGCCAGCCTGGCGCTGGCTGCGAATGCGCGTAACCTGGTCGTCGCACATAACCCGAACCTGGGGCTGCGGCTGGCGCTGGCCGCGTATCAGGTGAACCAGCCGCCGTTGGCGGATATTCAGCAGACACTGGCCAATACTATTTATGCCCCTGCCGCGCGTTTTCGCCAGGGCGGGCACGAAAAATCCATTATGGATGTGGCCTTCAGCAGGGATGGCGGACGGGCCGGATCGGTGGGGCTGGATGGCAGGTTGATCGTGCGCGATGCTCTGAGCGGGGAGGAACAGCTTAATATTGAGACCGGGCCTGCGACCAGCCTGGATTTCAGCCCTGATGGGGTATGGATCGTGACCGGGCTGTTTAACGGAGATATCGTGCTGTGGGATGCGTTCACCGGGGAAGAAGTGCGCCGCTGGCGAGGGCATACACAGATGGTCACCTCGGCGCTGTTTCACCCGGATGGGGATCGCATCCTGACCAGCGCGCTTGACCGCAATATCCGCCTGTGGGACGTGGCCACCGGGGATGAACTGATGACGATTAAAAGCCCTGGCGCAGTCTTCAAGCTGGACTTCGACGCTACCGGCGAGATGGTGGTATCGGGCGCTGGCGACAGCGACCCGGCCAACGTGGCTGCGCCGGGCAACGTGATAGACCGCAAGGTGCGTGTATGGAACCTGGAAACGGGGGAGGAACTGTATCAGTTCGACCCGCAGTCCGGCTTTGTGCGTGCGGTAGCGTTTAGCCCGAATAGTGACTATGTGCTTTCTGGCACGTGGAACCAGGCCGAAGGCAGCAAAATACAACTGTGGAGTCTGTCCAAGGAGGGCCCGAATGCGGCCTATTATGGCCCAACGGATATTATATCCGATGTAGTTTTCAGCCCGGATGGCAAGCTGGTTTTCGCGGCCTCGTGGGATGGCTCGATTCGCTCATGGGCGATTGAGACCGGGCTGGAACAGGATCGTTTTCAGGGGCACGATGATCGGGTGCAGGCGATGGCGCTGCATCCCAATGGCGAATATATGCTGACCGGGACAGGCAATACCGGCGGTAGCCTCCCCAACCCTGAAAATGATCAGTCACGCGATGCCAGCCTGTGGTTGTGGGATTTGCGCAACCGCGCGGCCATTGGCGTGATGAGCGGACATAATGATTGGATATGGAGTGTGGATTACCACCCGACAGGGCGTTACGTGGCTTCTGGCTCCGGGCCGCTGTCGCTGCCTGCGCTGGATACTAATGTGCGCCTGTGGGATTTGCAGACCAGCATAGAAATCGCGCTGCTGGAAGGCCACACCAATACGGTCAGCGGCGTATCCTTTAACCGCGAAGGCACGGCCCTGGCTTCCTCAAGCTGGGATGGTACCGTTAGAATCTGGGATATTGAGGCAGGTGGTGCTGGACTCACGGTTGGGCAAAGCCGGGTTCTGGTGGATGTATCTCCTGCCAGGGTGA
>JBGSXK010000585.1:0-6095 GCA_041751455.1 Anaerolineae bacterium | reverse complement strand
GTTGATCCAGGTCTGGCACTGGCAATGGCAATCAGAAAAGAGGTACTTGCATACCTCAGTAAGTACGATGAAGCACCAAAGGTCATCCTGCTAGCCAATCACGGTATGATTGCTCTTGGACACACTCCCGCTGAAGTGCTTAATATCACAGATATGTGCGTAAAAAGCGCAGATATTTTAGGGGGTGCCTTGGCTATCGGGCATCCGCGGTTCCTTAGTGAAGAACAGGTTCTGCATCTTTGGCGACGCCCAGATGAGATTTACCGACGTAACATGTTTGTATAAGCACGGAAGCTTGTTGACTTTTTAATAGTTTGTCTCGAACCATTGATTTTAAGGAACTGAGTGTGCACTTTTCAGAGAGTTAGTAGCCTTATGGTTTAGATAGAAGAAGTTTCTCCAAATAGTCGTATATCAAAAGGAATTGATTTTATATGGAACTTCCCCAAGATTACGTTGAACGTACCTACGCCGGTGTACTGGGCAAGCTGATCGGCGTTTACCTCGGACGACCCTTCGAGCAGTGGATACATGAACGGATTGACGAGGTACTGGGTGAGATCAATTACTTTGTGCATGAAAGGTTTGAACTACCTCTCATCGTCACGGATGATGACATATCCGGCACTTTCACTTTTTTGAGAGCGTTGCCCGATCACGGTAACAATCGTGATATCTCTCCAGAGCAGATTGGGAATACGTGGCTAAACTACATCATCGAGAAACGGACCATTCTGTGGTGGGGTGGCTTTGGTAATTCCACAGAACATACCGCCTATCTACGCCTGAAAAGTGGCATTGCCGCTCCCCAAAGCGGATCTATTACGCTAAACACCAAAACAGTGGCAGAGCAAATTGGGGCACAGATCTTTATAGATGGTTGGGCAATGGTTGCCCCCGGTGATCCCGAATTCGCAGTAGATCTGGCACGTCGGGCCGCGAGTGTTAGCCATGATGGTGAGGCAATCTATGGTGCACAGGTAATTGCCGCCATGGAGTCGTTGGCATATGTAGAAAACGATCTGGATCACCTATTGGATGTTGCTGTTTCGTTCATCCCACTTGACTCAGTCATCCGGCGAATGATTGATGATATACGCGATTGGCACAGTAAATATCCAGCGTGCCACCGGAAACAATTAATTTGGGAGGATATGAACTCCAGGCATCACCAACACTGTATCCTGGTCAAACCATTCTTGCAGGTGTGAGTGCGGACGCTAACAATAATGGTACGGTGGTTTGTCAGCCATATGTTGAGATGTATGGACCAGAAAACAGGTTGATAATGCAACGTGGCCCGCACCTCAATCTTAAACCCGGCCAGTCAGGAAAATGTCAATGGCAACTGGAAGACACAGACGGAATGCCCATTGCTAGGGTTGGAGTTGAACTGACGAGTCAGAACGGGCGCTCAGATGGTACGATTTATCTCGACTTCCTGACTTGGGATGGTGAACCGAATGTCATTTTCAGACGCCCTGTTAATGGCGGAAACATGTGGAAGCGCGCATGGGTGAAAGGCGTAGAAATTGAAAATCCCTACGGTTCTGAAGCCTTTCGAGTTGTGCAAAATCTGGGAACAGGTCTCCTAATTCAAGGTACGCGCCAGTGGCAGAATTACTCGGTGAGCGCCGCGATTGTGCCGCATCTGGTCCAATCTTTTGGTGTTGCTGCACGTGTACAGGGAATGGAACGCTATTATGGCCTCCTACTGTGTGATGATGCCCACGCACGCATTGTGAAAGCACTACACAATGAGACAGTACTCGCCGAGATTGAATATTCTTGGAAACCGGAAATGGAGTATAACTTTCAACTGAGAGTACATGGTGAGCATTTGCTCGCCTCGATAAACGACCAGAAATTATTTGACATTCAGGACAAGAATCAGCCTTTAACTTGTGGGGGGATTGCATTGGTCTGTACGCAAGGACGAATAGCCACCGAACAGGTCTCCGTTAGGCCAATAGCGGCTCAAAGTGCTTGACCAGTTTCACGGTTCACCAGGTAGTAACCGATCATGGCATACACATTAGCAGTCTTCAGGCTGGGATAGCTACCGACAATGCCCTCAGGTGTTTCACCCATGTAGTAGGCATGAATAACCAGTTCGAGCAGAACGCGCGTTTTGCCGATGCGAATCGCACCATGCTCGTCGGTTCTTAGAGGAACGGTCATTGTTGGTGCATCAGGGATAATCCGATAAACCTCATTCATCTGAGGAATACTGTATTCCAGTACAATCATTTTAGCACGGAAAGCCCTGAACCTATTCGGAGCTTTTCACAATCTGCTGCACCCGCGTCCAGTGCAAACCCACTTCCAGCGCAATTTGACGGTAGCTCATGCCGTTAGCCCGCATCTTGAGAATATCAGCGCGGAGCTGCTCTTTATCGGGGTTACGACGGTTATTTTTATCAGCGCCGAGCTGAGTGGGGCGGAGTGGCAGACAGGCGATTATCTGCGATGTGTAAAGCGGTTAACTCCTGCTGACACCGCGGAGCTTAACCCACTGACGTATATTCTGGATGTAGGCCGCATGCTGATTAACACCGACTGGGATGCGGAAATTGGTCGCCCCTGTGCTGCTGGCCATGATCGGCTTTGCCTTCGCCTATTTTTCAGCCTGTGAGCTGGCACACGCCGCCGCTAAAATCACGGTACTAAACAGAAGGAAAAAGCGGATGCAGGTTCAGAGCTTTGATGACATCAACGCCAGCCATGAAGCGACCGGCTATCCTGAACGCACGGACTTGGCCGCGTTCCACATCTTCACCGTCGAGGATACCTATACGCACACCCGGCAGGTGATGCCGCCCTATCGCTTCAACTTTTACCAGATCGCTCTGCTGGAAAACTCCGGCGATGCCCGGCTGAATATGAACACTCAGCCGCTGGATGACCTCAGCGACAGCCTGTTGTTTGCATCGCCGGAGCATGTGCTGGCCTGGGTGCGCGGTGAGGCACAGCGTGGTTTCATCCTGTACTTCAAGGATGAATTTCTCGCGCATCATCCGCGCTTGATAAGCGACGAATTCCCCTACTTCCGCCTGAACGACCTCAACTTTATCCGGGTGCAGGCGGCGGATAAAGCCATCCTGCATGAGCATTTCAGCCGTTTGCATCGCCTCTTTACCAGTCAGCATCCTTACCGTGTGCCCATGCTCGGCGCTTATCTGCTGAGTCTGCTATATGAGTGCAAACGCCTGCACGACCAGCAGACGGTCAGCCTGGGACAGCGGTCGCCGCAGCAGGCGCTTACGTTTCGCTTTCAGCAGTTGGTCAACCAGCATTACCTCACCCGGAAAAAGGTCAGTGATTACGCCGCACTGCTGGCGGTTTCGCCGGATTATCTGGGGCAGGCCGTCCGTGCCAGCACGCACAGAACGCCGCTGAGCTTCATCACAGAGCGCATCCTGCTGGAAGCGAAAAAGCTGCTGCGTTATTCCGACCTGACCATAACGGAAATCGCCCATTACCTCGGTTATGACGAGCCGACGCACTTCGGGCGCTTCTTCCGGCGGCAGACCGGGATCAGCCCGGCACTCTGGCGTGATGCGTGTGATTAGCAAAGCGCACAACTCGGAAATTGGTCAGTCTGCCTCGCAGATGGGTTAACGCCGTTTGTCCCCTTACGGTTACAGTAGAGGTATTAGACGGACAGCAGATAACGGAGGCAGGACAATGACTATCGCACTGGTGACGGGGGCTAATCGCGGGATCGGGTTGGAGGTGGTACGCCAGTTGGCGGCGCAGGGGATGACTGTCATCCTGGCGGCGCGTGACATGACGAAAGCACAGGATGCCGCCGAAGCGCTGAAGGGCATAGGGCTGAATGTCATCCCGAAAGTGGTGGATGTGGCAGATGATGCCAGTGTGCGGACGCTGGCTGAGGCGGTCGCGGCGGAATTTGGTCATCTGGATATACTGGTGAATAACGCCGCTGGTTACGTTGACTGGATGGAAACCGCTTCGACGGCCGATTTAGCGGCAGTACATACCCTGCTGGAAACCAATCTGTTTGGCGCGTGGCGGATGACGCAGGCGTTCCTGCCATTACTGCGCCAGAGCGCACACGGGCGCGTCGTCAACGTGTCCAGCGGAGCTGGGTCGCATGGCGATACCAACTTTGGACTGACCACCAACAACGGCGCATCCGCCAGCTACGGCATCTCCAAAGCGGCGCTCAACGCGCTAACGGTCAAGTTTGCGGTCGAACTGGCGGGCAGTGGGGTGCTGGTCAACGCCGCTTGTCCCGGTTTGACGGCGACCGCACCCGGCATGGAAGCGATGGGGGCGCGTCCGGTGGCGGATGGCGCTCGGAGCATCGTCTGGGTGGCGACCCTGCCGGATGACGGGCCGACCGGCGGCTTCTTCCGGGATGGTCAGCCGTTGGCGTGGTAAACGGGCTGTTGTGTGGTGGGCGGAGGTCATGGCGGGGTGTTTTATGGTGTCTGATATTCTGCATAAAAACTGGCGACCGCTCTCTGTTACGCAGGTCGCAGGCTTGTTCGGTGATGCTCCGTTTGCGTGGTGTCTTGCCGGAGGATACGCGATTGAACGGTTTGTTGGCGTTGTTATCCGTCCCCACGATGACATCGACATCATCGTGTTCCGCGATGAACAACTCCGTTTGCAGGATTGGCTGGGTAGCTGGCGGCTTTATGTGGCTGACCCACCAGGCACGTTAAGACAATGGTACAAAGACGAATTCCTGCCAGTTGGCGTTCATGACATCTGGGGACACCAGGCGGGTGTGGATGCCTGGCAGATGCAGATAATGCTCATGGAAGCTGAAGGGTCGGAATGGTACAGCCGCCGCAATCCCCTTGTACGAGGCGAACGTGCCAACCTGATGACCTTAATCGATGGCGTGCCGTGCATCCGACTGGAGATCCAACTGCTGTACAAGTCGAGAAATCCGCGCACTAAAGATCAACAGGACTTTTACGCCTGCCTGCCAATGCTAAACCCGCAGGCGAAGCACTGGCTCCGGCAGAACCTGACCCTGCTCTACCCTGAGGGACATGATTGGCTGGCACTGTTATGATGCTGTACCGGCTATCATGCCACTGACTGCTACACCCCAGGCTGACTCGTGGACAGGATCGCGCTTGAAAAAGTACCGCCGGTGTAAGCACTTAGCAGTTGGCTGAGGTCAGCAACCGCGCTTTCCACAGCACCGCGACCATCAGCGTGATGCGCTTCCACCGTGATGACCGCCCGAAAGTGTTCCTTTCTGCCGGGCGGGTGCTGGGGACAATCCTGGTGGATGGTTTCGTGAACGGGACGTGGAAGCTCAGCAAAACGCGCAAATCCGCCGAACTGCTCATCACACCCTTTGCCTCGCTGCCCCCAGCCGTGCGTGATGAGCTGGTGGCCGAGGGTGACACTCTGCTAAACTTTATCGAGCCGGATATGATCGATAGCGGGGTGACAGTGGCAGATGATCCGGTTTAATCAGTAGGCTTCACAATCTGCTGCACCCGTGTCCAGTGCAAACCAACTTCCCGTGCAATCTGGCGGTAGCTCATACCGCGTTCGCGCATAGCGAGAATATCAGCCCGAAGCTGCTCTTTATCGGGATTACGAAGATCACTTTCGGTTGAGGCTGGCAGGGGAATATCGAAGCGGAGTATATGCCTAGTTAACGGAACTGAGACCCTCAGGTCCACCAGAAGCGGTACAATCCGAACATTCGGGGACAGCGGCATTAGCGCCGCTGTTTTCGTTTCTCTCTGTGCCTTCCGAATTTACCTCCCGCTTGACCCGATCTGTCAGTCGTTTCAGATAGGCGAAGGGGGACAGCAAATCCATCCTCACAATGTTTCCAGCACGGTCAACAACGATCTTGTCAACCATCTCGCGCAGTACATCTCGTTGACTGCACTGCTCAAGATTATTATACAGTATACCCACTTTTGCGATGATTGTCAGAGCCGCATCCAAATCGGGTGCAATCGGAAATGGGGGCGAGTCAGGCAGCGGAGTGCCACAACTCGTCCAGAGTGTCGGTCATGACAGCGTTGCGAATGAGCATCATTCGTTCAGCGCCTGAACGAGACCAGCGCATCCCCGCACCACAGAGACGC
>JBGSXK010000584.1:0-2102 GCA_041751455.1 Anaerolineae bacterium | reverse complement strand
GCGGTGCCGCAGATCAATCCACAGACAGGCCAGTGGTATATCCAGTTTGAACTTACGCCAGAGGGCAGCCAGATTTTTGGGCCCTACACTGCGACACATGTGGGTCAACCCATGGCGATTGTGCTGGACGGCATAGTGTTGTCTGCCCCCGTCATTCAGGCTGAGCTGACAACAGGTGGGGTGATTGAAGGCCAGTTTGGCGAAGAAGAGGCTAAAACGCTAGCGTTGCAACTGCGCTCTGGCGCGCTGCCTATTCCGCTGAGTGTCGAAAGCGCAGAGCGTGTGGGCGCTTCTCTGGGGCAGGAATCCATTAACCAGAGTGTTCGAGCGGGAATTATCGGTGTAGTCACTGTATTGGTTTTTATGCTGGTTTACTATCGGGTACCGGGACTGGCAGCCGACCTCGCGTTAGGCGTGTTTATCCTGCTTAATCTGGCCGCCTTCAAACTCATTCCTGTGACGTTGACGCTGCCTGCTGTGACCGGCTTCCTGATAGGCATTGGCACGGCAGTAGATGGCAATATCCTGATCTTTGAGCGCATCAAAGAGGAACTTCGTGCTGGAAAAGATTTGAGTACAGCCCTGACACTGGGCTTTGACCGCGCCTGGACTTCGATTCGTGATTCGAATTTCTCAACGATTATCATCTGCGGGATTTTGTTCCTGTTTGGGCAGACCCCCGGCGCGAGTGTTGTCAGTGGGTTTGCAGTTACTCTGGCTTTGGGTTTGATCATTAATCTGTTTACGGCGGTGATCGTAACGCGCACCTTCCTGCATATCCTGGTAGCTATCTTTCATCCAACACTGGCGGCGCGTAAGTGGCTGCTGGGGGTCTAACAAGGGGTACTCATGTTTAGCCTTATCCAGAAACGCCGTTATTTTTTTCTGATTTCTGCTGTCGTCATCGTGCCAGGGCTGCTCTTAATGATTTACTCGATCATCACCACCGGCGCACCTTTTCGGCTGAGTATTGATTTTGTGGGCGGTAGTATTTACGAGTTGAGATTTACCGAGGCGGGCGCTGCCGAGGGAAATATACGTGCTGCCTTTGCTACCGCGGGGGATGATAACGCATTGGTGCAGCAGGTGGGAGACCCGGAACAGTATCGCTGGTCTGTACGTTCCTCAATTCAGGAAGCAGAAACCTCTACACTAGTGCTGCGTGAGCTTAATACCATCGCGCCGATTGATGAGGAGCTTTCGCGCAATGAGAGTGTTTCGGCGACAGTGGGGCAGGAAGTCACACGGTCGGCTTTCTTTGCGGTTTTGGTGGCCGCCGGGGTGGTCACACTCTTTATTGTGATTGCCTTCCGGCAGGTGCCCAATGCCTTTCGATACGGGGTATGCGCAGTGGCAGCAATGATACATGATATACTGGTAGTATGCAGTCTGATGTCACTGGCTGGCCTGCTGCTGGGTTGGGAGGCTGACGCGTTATTTCTGACCGCGCTGCTTACGATTGTCGGCTTCTCGCTTCAGGATACCATTGTTTTGTTCGACCGCATCCGTGAGAACATTCCCCGCTACCTGGGCGAACCCTACGAAACAATCGTCAATCGCAGCATCCTGGAAACTATTCATCGTTCGCTGGCCACCCAGCTCAATGCTTTTTTCATTATGGCTGCAATTCTGCTTTTTGGGGGTGACTCCATCAAGCAGTTTATCTTCGTGCTGCTTGTTGGATTACTTTCCGGTACTTATTCATCCATCTTTACCGCAGTGCCGCTGCTGGTGGCCTGGGAAAAAGGTGAACTGCCTTTCCTCAACCGGGGCGGACTGACGACGGCTGGCGCGGAGGCCTGAGTAAATGCGTGCGCTAGTTTACCAGAATGCCTTACGAATGGTGCAAGATTATCCAACGCCACAACCGCAGGGCGATGAGGTACTGCTGAAAATCCGGCAGGCGGGGATCTGCAATACTGATCTGGAACTCATCGCAGGGATGTATGACTTTTCTGGCATTCTGGGGCACGAGTTTGTGGCTCAGGTGGAGCAGGGGCCGCAGGAATGGCTTGGCAGGCGCGTGGTCGCTGAGATCAATGTCGCCTGTACACGCTGTGATTTTTGCCAGCAAGGAGTGCCCAGCCAGTGTCGTGACCGTA
>JBGSXK010000583.1:0-7910 GCA_041751455.1 Anaerolineae bacterium | reverse complement strand
CATACAGCGGAAGCCATAATCATCGGGAAGACGGCGTTAATCACGAAGAAGGCCGAAAGTTGATATGTAACCCCTGCCACCGTCGCGCCAAAACGCCCGATTGACAACCCGCGCAGGAACAGAACCATGAACACGCCCGCCAGCCATAACTGCACCACTGTAAACCAGCCATAAGCGGCAGGCAGCGGCAGCACATAATAGAGCGCGCTGAAAGGATAGAGTGCCGACTGCTGCCCCGCAGCCAGAAACGGGATCCCGCTGAACTGGTAGGGATTCCAGAGGGGGATTTCGCCCTGTGCAAGCTGTTCCCGTATAAACAGCTTCCATTGCATATTTTGCAGCACCAGGTCTGACAGCAGGTGGTTGTGCGGCACTGCTGGGGCACGGACGACCTCGCGGTAGGTGGCGTATGGTTCATACTGATACAGGTTCTCGGTGGGCAGCAGAGTACGCCCGCCCATGGTTTGCGGCCAGAACATCACCAGGGGCAGCAGGAACAGCAGGATAATTACGGCGAAATCTGGGCGGAAACGGTGCATAAGTTGGCCTTCGCGGTGGTTATAAGCACAGACGGCGCGACAGGCTGCAATCACGCAGGGTGCAGCGCGCAACACTTATTTATACTTGGCGGAAGAGGAATTTTCGAGGTTGGACTAGCCCGCAACTGCCCACTTGACCTACAGGTAAATGCGCCAGACTGTTCATGAAGCCAGTAGCAGATTACTTTATAGTAATGAACAGTTCGGATCAACATGGAGGAACGACAATGCTGACTAATCTGATTATCTGGATTGTGGTCGGTGCGATTGCAGGCTGGCTCGCCAGTATTGTGATGAGGACCAACGCTCAACAAGGGCTTTTGACGGATATTGTCGTCGGTATCGTCGGTGGTTTACTGGGTGGTTTTCTGATCAGCCTGTTACCAGGGGTCGAAGCTGATGTCACAGGCATTAACATTGCCAGTATCTTGGTTGCCTTTATTGGTGCCGTCGTCCTACTAGGTTTGCTACGTGCGCTGCGCCGCGCCTGAGTTCAGTGCGCGTAGGCGAGTGTGTGTTTCAAGTTTTATCCCCTATGCTGCGAGGGCGGGTCGAGAGACCCGCTCTTGTACGTTTAGCCCTGTGAATGAGGTAGGATTATGTTAAATACCACCCTGCTTTTTCGTGCAGCACTGGCTGGTTGGCTGTGGATGTTCCTGCGGCGCAAGCTGTGGGGTGTACGTGATGAAGCCGCAGTAACCGTCACAGTATGGCGCAGGAGCTGGCACTTTATGGGAGCGGCACTGCTTTTCCTGTGGCGTTACCGCCGCTTGATCAAACGGTTGGTTTAAGACGGGTGAGGGTATGAAGTATCCTCCCACAGGAATTTCAGTTCGATGTTGACATACGATCTAAAAAATAGATTACGAATTTCTTGACGAATGTAAGATTTATGGATATATAATCTATGTAACTGTTTATACATCCATAGGGGATAAACAGCTTAAAATTAGTTCATGGATAAGGAGAAGTTTTATGGACATCCTCAATATCGTTGCCTGGCTCATTGTAGGTGCAATTGCAGGCTGGCTTGCCAGCATTGTGATGAAGACCAATTCTCAGCAGGGCCTTTTGACGGACATCATTGTCGGCATTGTTGGCGGTTTGATCGGTGGTTTTGTACTGAGCCTGCTGCCAGGAGTGGAAACCCAGGTCACCGGCCTCAACCTGACGAGCATCCTGGTCGCGTTCATTGGCGCGGTAATTCTGCTGGGTCTGCTGCGCCTGGTAAGGCGATAATCCAGCTTTCCATACTATATAGAACATTTCGGGGCGCACTGATGTGCGCCCTTGTGATTCCATAGTGGCCTGCTAAGTACCAGCGAGTGGTACAATCAACCTTATGAACAACTCGCGCAATCTGGCTTTTCAACTGCACAAACTATGGGTGAGCTTCTGGCTGCGCTGCCCCAACTGCGAACAGGGTCGCATGTTCAGCGGCCTGCTCCAGCTCAACCCTACCTGCCCACATTGCAGCGTGCGCTTCGAGCGCTCGTCCGGCGAATCGCTGGGCGGCATGATGCTCAATCTTATCCTGGCGGAACTGGTGACTGTCGGTGGCTTTTTCATCAGCGAATGGTTGTTCCACCCGCCGCTGCTGTTCCAGATCATTTTCTGGGTGTCTTTTAACATCGTGTTTTGCGTGGTTTTTTATCGTCCGGCGCGCGCGCTGTGGATTTGCGTCACCTATCTCACCAGCGGTTTACAGGCAGATGACTCTGGTGATGGTGTGTCCTGAAGCTAAACCACAGGGATAACGATGACAAACTTCACCTGGGGAAACTATGGTGTGAGGAGACCGGAATGAGACATGAGTGCCATCGATAAATGCCTGATCGCCAACCGGGGCGAAATCGCGGTACGCATTATCCGTGCCTGCCGGGAACAGGCTATCCGCACGGTAGCGATCTATTCCGAAGTCGATGCCCAGGCGCAGCATGTTCGTCTGGCGGATGAAGCCTATCATGTGGGCGCGGCTGCACCGGACGAAAGTTACCTGAATGGCGCAAAAATTATTGAGATCGCGCTGCGGGCAGGCTGTAATGCTGTACATCCAGGTTATGGCTTTCTCTCGGAAGCGGCAGATTTCGCCCAGGCGGTGGAACAAGCCGGCCTGACCTGGGTGGGGCCAGGGGCAAACGCTATCCGTGCGATGGGCGTGAAAACTGAGGCGCGCGCATTGATGGCACAGGCCGGCGTGCCGCTGGTGCCCGGTTTTCAGTCAGAAAGTGCTGGCGATGCACAATTCACCGCTGCTGCCGGGAAAATCGGCTATCCGGTGATGGTAAAGGCGGCGGGTGGCGGTGGCGGCAAGGGGATCCGCATTGTGCGTGAGCCGGAGTCGTTGGCGGAAGCGCTGGCAGGGGCACGCCGTGAAGCCACACAGGCCTTTGGTGACGCGCGTATCTTCCTGGAAAAATATATCGAAGCAGGGCGGCATATCGAAATACAAATCCTGGCGGACACACACGGCAATATCCTGCATCTGTTCGAGCGGGAATGCAGCGCCCAACGCCGCCACCAGAAGATTATCGAAGAAGCACCTGCCCCTGTGCTGACGGCGGATTTACGCGCACGCATGGGCGCGGCAGCGGTGGACGCAGCGCGGGCAGTGGGCTATATCAATGCAGGCACTGTGGAGTTTATTGTCACGCCGGATGAGCAGTTCTACTTTCTGGAAATGAACACGCGTTTACAGGTAGAACATCCAGTAACGGAACTGGTCACAGGGCTTGACCTGGTGGCGCTGCAATTCGCTGTCGCACGGGGCGAAGCGCTGCCCTTTACACAGGCGGAGGTAACTCCGCGCGGCCATGCTATCGAGTGTCGGGTGTATGCCGAAGACGCACATAGCGGCTTCCTGCCTGCCACGGGCACTGTACTCAGGTTTATCCCACCCCAGGGGCCGGGGGTGCGGGTAGACAGCGGCCTGCAAGCCGGGGACGAGATCACGATTCATTATGACCCGATGATCGCCAAGATCATCGTTCACGCGCCAACACGGGCACAGGCGATCCGCCGGATGCAGCGCGCGCTGGCGGAGACTGTAATCCTGGGTGTGACTACCAACCTGCCTTTCCTGCGGGTACTGCTGTCACATCCCGCTTTTGCAGCCGGGGAAATCCACACCGGGTTCATCGATGCCCATCTGGAACAACTGCTGCCTGCCCGGTCTGCGCTCCCTCAGATGGCGCTTATTACCGCTGCACTGCATGACCGGTATAATATGCACAATCACAGCATCACAGGCACGGGGATCAAACCTTCGTCTGCACAGCACGATGGCGATTTATACAGCCCCTGGTCAAGGGGGGATAGCTTCCGGTTAGGGCACTCATAAGGGGAAAACATGCGTAAATATCTGTTGAGCATTCTGATTCTCATGCTGGCTTCAGCCGCCGTTCTGGTCTATGCCCAGGGCGAGGATGAGGGCAGCACGCTGGAGCGCGAAATCTACACGGTACTGGCCTTTGGTGAAGACGTGTTCGAGCCGGAGCTGTGGTACACCAGCGCGGCAGAAAGCGCAGGCCGCACCACCGCCACCTGGTCTGCCCGGCCTGAGTCTGGTTTTTACGGGGCGATCGCCTATGCAGATTATCTGCACTTCGACAATGGTTACTCCACCGATGGGTTGGCACTACTGTTTGACGACTCGTGGTTTGACGGTGTACTGGCAAATTATGATGGCTATAGCAACAGTACGGCCTGCGAGACTGACGACGGCCTGATGCTGTTCGAGTTCGCGGTGAATTCTGACGGCGCGGCCTACACCATGCGTTATTGGGTGGAGGAGGTAACAGAGACACGTGTCATGGCGATGTTTATCGTCTTCCCGGCGCGGGATGTAACCGCCCGGCAGTTACTGGAAGCCTATTCGGGCGTGTTGTATCCCGACCTGCCCATCTGCCCACGCTGATGATTTACGAGTACGAGGGCCATACTTACACGGTGGAGATCACGCCGCTGGAGGATGATACCTTCCGTGTCACGCTGGGTGATGAGGTCTTTACAGTGCAGGCGCGGCAGATGACCGATGGCGGCTGGCTGCTGCAATTCGAAGAACAGCAGAGTATCGCTTACAGCGCGGCGGAAGGTGGGGCGCGGCATGTATGGGTGGATGGTGAAGCCTTCACGCTGACGGTGCCGGAAACCCGGTCACGGCGGCGCAGCGCGGCAACCAGCGCAGGCGACCTCACGGCACAGATGCCCGGTCAGGTGCGGGCGGTGCTGGTGGCCGAGGGTGATTCCGTCGAGGCCGGGCAAACGTTGATTATTCTGGAAGCGATGAAGATGGAACTGCGGGTGAGCGCACCGGGCGCGGGGCATATCCGGCGGGTGCTGGTGGCTGCCGGGGAAGTCGTGGAACGCGGCCAACGCCTGATCGAACTGGCGGATTAAAGCGCCTGCCGCAGCCGCGCTGCCAGTTGATCGAGATCATCACGTTCGGCATGGGGTGGAGTTTGTGTATAAAACTGGATACGGTGATCGTTTACCATGCGTGGGAACAGGTGGATATGCACGTGCGGGATTTCCTGTCCCGCGCTCTCACCATTGGACTGCCAGATGTTGAGGCCGTTGGGCGCGAAAGCGGTTCTGATCGCCCGTGCCACTGTCACGACAGCCTGAAACAGTGAAGCGGTAGTCCCGACATCAAGCTCATAGAGCATTTCGACATGCGCCTTCGGGATTACCAGCACATGGCCGGGATTACCCTGGCGCAGGTTCATGAAGGCCAGTGTCGTATCATCTTCATACACCGGGCTGGCGACAGCCTCACCGCGCACAATGGCACAAAAGAGGCATTCACTCATAGCGCCTGCGCGCCAGCAGTGCGCGCAGCTCATAGTTATTGAGCATCCCCAGTTCCAGCAGAACCTGGTATGGATCGCCTTCCAGGCAGAAGTAGGTGGCGAAGGCTGGCTCAGTCTTCATGCCGCCCTGCTTCATCTGGCGAATCGCCCGCCGTGCTTCATCCCCGCCGATGGACAGCAGGCGCGCCTCCACCAGCATGTGACGGTAGGCGTTCTGCCGGGTCACAGGCTGAGGCTGGCCGAAGACCTCGACCACAAAGCCATCATAGCGGAACTGCGCTACCACCGAAGGCGCGCGGCTGATGACGGTTTGCTGGCAGCGAAAATTTTCGTAACGTCCAAAAGTATTATTTACATGCACTTCAAAAGCAGGTAAATCCCGCGCTTCACAAATAATATCGAGATCGCTGTTTACCGTATCAATATCGAGGGGGATGGTCCCCGTCAGTACGGGGGAATAGGGGTGAAGGTGGGTAAACACCTTCAAGTCTTCCAGGGCGGCATACGCGGCCTGCTGGCGTGGGCTGCCCTGCCGCAGATAGGCGCAGTTGAACCAATCTTTCGGCATAACCATTTGTTCCTGTACCGTTATTGAACGCAAACGATAGTATAACAGCATCGTAAGGGATTCAATGGCGAAGTTGGTGATGGCCTCGATTTCGTTGATGGCTGTTTCAGGGTCATTCGAGCTTTATCAACAAAGACAGATGCTGTTGCCGAATTGACATGAGAGCGATTTTGAAGAAAAATGGGGCTATAAAATCCCATTTTTTACCTCAACTTGAGATGAGGAGATCGTAGCATCACCCTTCATCTGCGATACATTCCCCATCTGACCGAGAAAACCGTCAAAATGGCGAAGCTGCATTTCGCAAGGGCAATCGCTGCGTGCAGTGATGCATTGTGCCGAAAATCCAACGAACTGGAGCAAAAATCAAGATGACACAGCGAAAAGAATTTACTCTCCGATCATATAATCCTTCGGATGCCGGTGCAGTTGTCCAAGTAGTGAATGCTGCTTCAGCTCAGACCATCGGAGTTCAACAAGCTACCGTGGATCGTGTTGGGAATGTGCGCTTGGCACGTTATGTGCCTGTGACAAGCGAAAAAGTAGTTGCGCTCAATCCACAAAACGAAATCGTGGGTTATGCTTATCTGGTTAATGCGGAGCGACACATTGTTTATGGGGTTGGAGGCGCAGTTCGGCCTGATTATTGGGGAAAAGGTGTGGGCACGATGCTCCTGGATTGGGCGGAACAAAACGCCTTGCGGCTGTCGAACTATGCTCCAGCCGGAGTAAAAACTGTTTTACAGGCGAACCTGTACGAGATTGAGCATGAAGCTATTGCGTTGTTTACACAGCGCGGTTATACCAAAGTGCGTGAGTGGTTACACTTAGTCATCGAATTAGAGACATCACCCGTGTTGCCCTCTCTACGAGACGGTCTATATCTTCGCGAGATGGATCTCGATAATGACTGGGATATAGTTGGCCCTGCGATGGATGAAGCTTTTGCCGATCATTGGGGATTGATTCAATTGCCGGAAGCAGAGACTCTGGAATTAGAAGAGGCAGAGCCAATTGTCAATATGGCTGAAGATGAAAGCTACTCTAACGCACCCGGATTTTGTTTCATTATGATGGACAAGGATACAGTTGTGGGTGGCGTTTTTTGCAATAACAAACTGGTTGAAAGCCATAATACAGGGCGTGTAGGCAGCCTGTTTGTTCGTCCGTACTATCGTCGACAAGGTGTGGGACGTGCACTCATGTTGACCGCCTTTTATAATTTTTGGAAACATGGGATTCGGCGCATCATCCTCGACACAGATGCTGAAAGTTTTAGTAAAACTCCCATTTTTTATGCAAGCCTGGGTATGAACCCCTATCGACATGAGTTTCTCTTTGAGAAGGTAATACGCTCTGGAAGAGAGGTGCGCCGATTGACTTTGTGACATACTCCCCCGGCCTAAAGGCGGGGCTGCCCTGACCGCATCAGAATTTATCATTTGAGCGCTTTATTCACTTTATTCAAAAGATACTTGTACATCATTAACTCCACTCCGACAAATAATATTCCTCCTATAGCCACAACGACAAAGCGCAAATCCTCTGAAGGCAGCAGGGATTGAGTGGCAATGAATAAGGCTGTACCTAAAGTGAGTGCGCTTAAAACGGCAGTCTGTATCGCCAGCAAAAACGAAATGCTCCAACTTTTAAAGGGCTTAGGCAAGCCTTTCCAGGCAAAAGCATTTTCGAAAGCTGCTTCGTTATACTGCTCGATATAAAATGCCTTAATCCTGTTCATTGCGGTAACACTATCTAACCAGGCAAGGCGTAGTTGGATAAGATGCAGAAGGGTTACCAGTCCATTCAAAGTCAATACAGCAAACAACACAGTAAACACCATATCCAGAATGTATAGTTAACCATCTTGGGTAACAGATTGCAGATACCGTTGAACGGTGTCATCGGGTCGCCTGCCCAGGTTGCGGTAGCCCTGGTGAGGACGCTGGGTATTGTAGAAACGCAGCCAGAGATCGAGATCAGCTTGTAAAG
>JBGSXK010000582.1:0-6839 GCA_041751455.1 Anaerolineae bacterium | reverse complement strand
ATTATGGCTTTGATGATGACGGCCTCCCCTATTACAGCATGGATTTGCTGGAAAATCCGGTCACGATTTTGCAGGCGGCGGACGACCTGCCGTTAGTAACCCAGGTTGGTCTGTTGATTCAGACCCTGCAAGCGCTGGCTTATCTGCATCGCTGGGGCATCCTGCACAGGGATTTGAAGCCAGAAAATGTGCTGGTGATCGGTGGACAGGTCAAGGTGCTGGATTTTGGTCTGGCGCTCTCACGCGATCAGGCCCGCGCCGATGATGTGACCGGAACCCTGGCTTATATGGCCCCCGAAGTGCTGCGGGGTATTCCCCACAGCGAGGCGGCAGATTTATATGCAGTGGGGGTGATGGCCTATGAACTGTTCGGTGCGCGTGATCTTTTTATCGTGAGTGGTGTCACATCACTGGTGAACGAAATCCTGACGACCCCACCTGATCTGGATGCACTCAATATCACGCCAGAGCTGTGTAAGGTGATTGGCTGCCTGCTGGCGAAAACACCAGAGGAGCGTTATCACAGCGCACTGGAGACTATTTATGCCTTCAGCAGCGCGATTTATCAGCCACTACCCCCGGAGTCGGTGGCCATCCGCGAGAGTTTCTTGCAGGCGGCGCGCTTTGTGGGTCGGGCGGCGGAACTGGCTCGGCTGACCGGGGCGCTGGATGCGGCAATGGATCGGCACGGCGGCGCGTGGCTTGTGGGGGGAGAAAGTGGTGTAGGCAAGTCGCGCCTGCTGGATGAACTGCGTACAGGAGCGCTGGTGCGGGGTGCTTTGGTCATGCGCGGGCAGGAGATCAGCGAAGGGGGTGGGCCATACAGCCTGTGGCGTGATGTGCTGCGGCGGCTGGTATTGGCCGTGGAGCTGCGCGAGGGCGAGGCAGGCGTTCTTAAAGTGGTGGTGCCGGATATAGAACTGCTGCTGGGGCAGGAAGTGACAGATGCCTTGGAAGTTGACGCGGCGGCGACGCAGGCCCGTCTGACGGGCGTGATTTGCGGTTTGTTCCGGCGGCTGGATACACTCGCGCTGGTGATTCTGGAAGATTTGCAATGGGCAGGGACGGAAAGCCTGCTCCTGCTGGGGCAGATCAATCAGATTGTAGGGGAATTGCCTTTAATGCTGGTCGGCAGTTTCCGTAACGATGAAATGGAAAACCTGCCGGAGCGGTTTCAAAGCATGGGGTTTATCCACCTGGAACGGTTGAGTTCTGCCGAAATTGAGGTGCTGGGTGCGTCGATGTTGGGGATGAGCGCCCACCATCCCGAAGTGTTGGAGCTTCTGGAACGCGAAACTGAGGGCAACGTCTTCTTTCTGGTGGAAGTGGTGCGGGCGTTGGCGGAGGAAGCGGGTAATCTGGCCCAGGTTGCGGTGATGACGCTGCCGCAGGCTGTTTTTGCCGGGGGGGTGCAGCAGATGGTGCGGCGGCGGTTGGAGCGTATGCCAGAGCACTGGCGCTCTGTGCTGGGAATTGCAGCCGTGGCCGGACGGCAGTTGGATTTGCACCTTTTGCGGACACTGGAGCCGGATGTGGAGTGGGAGCGGCTGTTGGCAGATGGGGCCGGGGCGGCCATTCTGGATGTCCAGGATGAGCGCTGGCGCTTTGCACATGATAAACTGCGGGAGGGTATTCTGGCCGGGCTGGATGCTGCCGCGCGGCAGACCTTACACCAGCGTGTGGCGCTGGCGATGGAAAAGGTACATCCGGGAGACCCTGACCAGTTTGCCGGGCTGGCCTATCATTGGGAAAAAGCAGGTCATGTGGATAAAGGCGCACATTACGCTGGGCTGGCAGGCGAATTGAGCGTAAATGTCAGCGCTTATGAAAAAGCGATTTTCTTCTTTAATCAGGCTTTATACCCATTGGAAGGCGACATGAGCGCAGATGCCAGCTCACGCGCGGCGCGCTGGCGGCGGCTTCTGGCCACTGCGCAGTGGGCGCTGGGGCATTACGACGAAGCTCAGCGCCTGTATGAAGAAAGTCTGCTGCTGTACCAGCGTGTGAATGATACACATGGCATGTCTGAGGCGATGAAGGGCCTCGGCGATGTGGCACGCCGCCGGGGAAATTTTGAACAGGCACGCGAGTATTTCCAGCAATGTCTGGATTACTGCCAGCAAGGCAGGCATCCGATGGAAACAGGACAGGCTTTAGCGCGCCTGGGGTTGATCGGGCGCATCCAGGGGAATTACGCGCAGGCGGAAGCCTATTTCCGGGAGAGTCTCGCTATTTTCGAGGCAATTAACGAGCCAGTACGCATGGCAAGTCTGCAAAGCGGTCTCGCGCTTATCGCCAGCGATCAGGGACGACTGGATGAGGCACAGGTCTATATCACCCAGAGCTTGGCCACAGCCCGGCAGGTACATAACCCCAGCGGGACAGCATTAATCCTCACGGGCCTGTCGTGGGTGGATTACCTGCGGGGGGACTACGAGGCGGCCTATCGCCACTGCCTCGAGAGCTTGGCGCTGACTCGTGATATTGGCGAGCGCTGGTCTACTGCCAATAACCTCGGCAATCTGGGTAAAATCATGTGTGCAATGGGCGACTTTTCAGGAGCAGCAAAGCACTTTCGCGAGGCGCTGACAATTTCAAATGATATTGGCGCGATCCCCTTAACGCTGGAAACCCTGCCGGGTGTGGCTCAAATGTACCGCCAGCAGGGACAGCCAGAGCAGGCCGCGATGCTGTTACATTTCGCGCTTCAGCACCCCGCCTGCTACAGCGAAGTAGAGGCGCAGGCACGGCCACTGCTGGACGAACTGGCATTCGAATGCAGCTCTGAACAGATGGCAAGTGCGCAGCAATCTGCCCGCGCGCACACACTGGATTCAATTCTGACGATGATTTTAGAGTAATCCTGGAATGGTGACCCTGCTTTGAATTTAAAAACAGGCTTTTTCCCGCTTATGATCATTTTGTTTGCTGGTTTACTGGCGCGGCCTGTCTCTGGCCAGTCGCCTCCCTGCGGCGTGGATACCCCCTGGGATTGTGTGGGCAGCACGGTACACCTTGAAGTGCGCGGTGGCTCCAGGATGACCGGGCTGGTGGAGAAGGTTTCTGTGGATGGCAGAAGTTACGCGCTGGCGGGTGTGGAAGCGGGAACACCGCCCCCAGAGGAACGGACGATCATGCTGCGCCTGGAAGGTGGGCAGGTGACTATGATTGCGCTCGATTTTGTGAGTGCGATCCAGGTAGCAGGGACAGGGTTGGCTCAGCAAAACATCCCGGACGGACTGCTGCTGTTCGGTGTGCTGGTCATTATCAGTGGTGTGATAGCTGTTTTGCTCATTCCCCGTACGAAAGTTGTTTCACTGTCCGATATGCCTGAGAACCTGCTGTCAGAGGAAGCGCTTAGGATGTTGCCAGAGGAACCCTTGCCCCCATTGTGGGGTGCACGACGAGTCTCGGTAGGGGCTGTCACTGCGTCAGGTCTGCCCGTGCAGGAGGTGGATTATCTGGCGATAGGCGGGGGTATGGGCAGTTTCGCCTGGGTAAACTGCCTGCGCATTTGTGGGGTTGCACCAGAACAGATCAGGGTGATTGGGGCTAGCCCTCGACCTTATACGCTGTATCGCCGTTTGTGCGAGAACTCGCAGATTTTTGATGCGGATCGCCTGCGCAGCGATTCTGGCTCTACGCCTGATAACCTGTGGGGCTGGCCCGGTTACGCACTGCGTGAAGCCTGGTCAGTGTTTAAAAAAGGCGATTTACGCGCGGCAGTGGCGGTACTGTGGCAGGTATTTGGCGAGCCAGTGCTGGCAGACCCCTACACGCCGCGTGCCGGGGATGTTTACCGGGCACTTGAGCGGGAAGCGGGGCGCATCGGCTGGGATAGAATGCTGTGTGTGGGATATGTACGCTGCCTGCGCAAAACCGATGATGGTCGCTACGTCGCCCTGTATAAAGTCCCCACTGCAGAGGGCGATTGGCAGGCACAGGTGCTGGTCGCCACATACGTGCATATGGCGACCGGCTACAGTGGGCTTCAGCGGCTGCCACAGTTGCAGGCTTATCGTGATCCGCTGGATGATGGGCGCTTTGTCCATGCTTACGAAGCCCACGAGCATATTTATCGGCATCTTGCCGACTACGGCGGACGAGTGGTGCTGCGGGGCAGGGGTATCGTCGCGGCACGCATGATTGAACGGCTGGCCGAAGTTCGCGCCAGTAATGACCGGGTTCATATTCTGCATCTTATGCGTGAGCCGCGGGCTGAAATCCATCAGGTGGGGGCAGCCCGAAGGGCAGCGCACTTTCACTGGGTATTACAGCCGTTCAACTGGCCAAAATCCGCTTTTGGCGGGGTATGGCAGGCAGCATTGGCCAACAGTGACGCAGTCGAACAGGGCTATATCTTGGATAGTCTGGGTGCTGTGACCACGGCGAACCGTACCGCCTGGCGCAGGCTGATTGAGCAGGGTTGGCGCGAAGGCTGGTACCAGATTTACCTTGGCGAGATTGAGCAGGTGGTGAGCGAGGAAGACGACCTGAAAGTTAGGGTGCGGGACAAGTCAGGCCGGAGCAGTGCTGTGTTTACCGTAGATTTTATGATTGACGCGACAGGGCTGAACCATCATGCGGAGGATAACCCGCTGCTGCGGGATTTGCGCCAGCATTACACGTTGGAACTGAACCGCTACCAGCGTTTACAGGTGAACGACGATTTTGAAGTGAGGAATATGCGTAATGATGGAGGACGCTTGTATGCTGCCGGGGTGATTAGCTTTGGGGGAAGTTATGCACCCGTAGACAGCTTTATGGGTTTGCAGTATGCCGCGCAGCGCTCAGTGGATGCCCTGACAGGCAGCGGTGCGCCGGGGCTGCGGCATCTGAACGGCCTCTACTCCGCCAGACAGTGGCTGCGCTGGGCATGGGGGAGAACGCCTTAGTTTTTCCGGTAGCAAAATCGGATAACCTGCCGCTGCGCCAGTCAATTTATGAGTGGACTGTATGCGGCGGCTGAGACGTGCTATTCTCGTGGATAGGATTTTTTACAGCTCAGGGATAATTCTTATGGATAACCTTTTTGATCTGACAGGACGTGTGGCGCTGGTGACAGGTGGTGGACGGGGTATTGGGCATGAAATTGTCCAGACTCTGGCCAACGCTGGGGCCACTATCGCCATTGGCGAGTACATTGCTGAAAATGGTGATGCCTGCGCAGAGCTGGTGCGTGGGCTGGGGCGCGAAGCACTGGCAGTGCAGGCCGATGTGCGCGACTCGCGCAGTGTGGATGCCATGGTGGCACGGGTGATGGCGCAATTTGGGCAGATTGATATTCTGGTCAATAACGCCGGTATTGCACAGCATAAACCTGCTGAAGAAATGAGCGATGAAGAATGGCTCAATATGCTGGCGGTCAACCTGAACGGGGTGTTCTGGTGCTGTCGGGCAGTGGGGCGGCATATGCTGGAGCGGGGTAAAGGCGCTATTGTCAGCATTGCCTCGATGTCCGGGCATATCGCCAACACACCGCAGAAGCAGTCCCACTATAATACGGCCAAAGCCGGTGTCATCATGCTGACAAAATCACTGGCCTTTGAATGGGCGGATCGTGGGGTGCGAGTGAACTGTGTTTCGCCGGGTTACATCGGCACGGAGATGACCAGAAACAGCTTGAGCCGCCGCGAATTAGCCGATGTATGGCTGGCAATGACCCCGATGCGGCGGGTCGGTGAGCCGCGTGATATTGCTCATGCGGTGTGGTATCTGGCTTCGGATGCGGCGGCCTTCGCCACCGGGACAGACCTGGTGGTCGATGGTGGCTACACGGTGCTGTGATCCGGTAATGTGAGGCATAAACAGCGATGAGAGGCTGAGAGATAAACTTCACAACCCCTTCTCCCCTTGCAGAAATTTCACAGGCGCAAGGGGAGAAAATCCATACGGGCTAGACTGCGGCGACGGCGGAGACAATCCACTCGCCAAGCCGCTCCTTGAGAAAACCTTTAACCACGTGGACGGGGATCGCAACGCCGACTTCCGGGCCGTTCATCATGGCGTTGACGCCGACTAACCGCCCCTGTGCATCAACCAGCGGCCCGCCAGAATGGCCGGGGCGCAGATGCAGGCTGACAGCAATCCAGTCCTGCCCGTTGCGGAATTCCATATCACCCAGGCGTGTCCCCATGCTGATGACCACCCCGCCTGTCATGGCGTTGATGATGCCCCAGGGATGCCCCATCGCCATCACCCATTGGCCGGGTTTCAGGCTGCGCGAGTCTCCCAGCGCCATCGCGGGCAGGTCGTTGGCCTCGATGGACAGTGCCGCCAGATCAAGGTCTTCGTCGGCGACCAGGATTTGCGCCGGGTAGGTCCGTCCATCCGTCAGCGTGACGTTGAGCCTGCCATGCCCGGCGACCACATGCGCATTGGTCACGATCAGCCCATCACGATGCCAGATTGTGCCCGCGCCTGCTCCGCCCCGGCCATTGGTGATCTGCACCAGACTGCGGCGCATCTGGTCTGTGGCGGCGGCCATGTCATCATTGAGTTGTTGCAGCAGGCGGCTGGACATTATTCGCGCTCGTGAACGGTAACAGGAAGATCATGGATTTGCCCGCCCCGCACGATGCGGACAGACACGGCCTGGCCGACTTTGTCACTGCCAAGCAGGGTGAGCAGTTCATCAATAACCTGCACTGGCTCATCATCGACACCGACCAGAATATCGCCCTGCAGGATACCGCTCTGCTCAGCAGGGCTGCCCGCTTCCACAGAGACGATCATCAGGCCGATTTCCTGTCCCACCTGCTCATGAATGGCAGCGGCCAGACGCACGGGCTGTGCGCCGATGCCCAGATAACCACGCCGGACTTTGCCATGCGAGAGCA
>JBGSXK010000581.1:0-4775 GCA_041751455.1 Anaerolineae bacterium | reverse complement strand
GATACAGCGGTCAGCTCTGTGCCTGTCGATGGCCTCTTGAACCAGCGATATGCTGCCGCGCGGGCCGCGCTCATCACACCAGAATATGCTATGCAACCACCTACATTTGGGACCCCACTGCCCGGCAGCGATACGATTTATCTGTGCGTGGTAGATGGTGAAGGAAATGCCTGCTCATTCATTTACAGTCTTTATGTCGGCTTTGGTGCAGGGATCGTAGCGCAGGGAACAGGCGTATTTTTGCAGAATCGGGGTGCAGGTTTTAGCCTCGAACCTGGCCATCCCAACGCACTGGCAGGCGGCAAACGCCCTTATCATACGATTATCCCCGGCATGGCGCTGCAGGATGGTGAGTTGTGGGCGGCCTTTGGTGTAATGGGCGGTTATATGCAACCGCAGGGGCATTTTCAGGTTATCAGCGCGATGGTGGACGACAACCTGAACCCACAGGAAGCGTTGGATCGCCCACGCTGGTGCCTGGAAAGCGGCACATCGGGCAGTGTACTGGGGCTGGAAGAAGGCATCCCGGTCAAGACGATGGCACGGCTGGCACAGATGGGACATAAAGTGCGCCCGGTATCCGGTTATGGGCGCAATCTGTTCGGCAACGGGCAGATTATCCGGCGCGACCTGTATACGGGGGTGCTTTACGGCGGCAGTGATCCGCGCGCCGATGGGCTGGCAGCCGCATTTTGAGGTGAACCGCACCCATGTCGGGGCAGGTCTGAAACTCACCTGTAAAGCTTCAGATAAATGGACTTATAAATTTTAACGGAGCTGATTTGGACGAGAAATTAAAGCCGAAGCGCAGGCGCGTGGTGCTGTGTATGGGCACTTACTGCAACATGGATAGGCGGGCGCAAAAGCTCTATCCACGCCTGCAAACGCTGATAGACGAGATCAACGGCGATACTTATCCGCCCTTTGTCAGGCTGGAGACCGCCAACTGCCTGAGCATGTGCGGTGCAGGGCCAAACCTGATGCTTTACCCGGATGTGTTGGCTTTCAATCACCTCAACGAAGCAGAATTAAATCGTATTATAAGAGATTATTTAACCCATAAAGAACTAAAGGATAGTGAGAGATAAAGATTTTCTTTGTGCCTTTGTGGTTCAAAAGGAAAACAAATGCAGAATGGGGATTTAATAATAGGATTTTTGCCGATTGTACGCACAACCTTTGACGTGGAACTGGCGGCCCAGATGACTGCCCAGGTGCGGGGGCAGTTGGAACAGAATGATTTTGTACTGGTGGGGCCACAAAATCTTATCACCAGCCTCGAAGATGTACAAGCTGCCCTGCCACTGCTGGCCGCCCAATCGCTCGATTTGCTGGTACTGCTGCAAGCCAGCTTTGCCGACAGCACCATGGTCCTGGAGATCACGGGGGTGCTGGATGCACCAATACTTCTATGGGCACTACCGGAGGCACGTGAAGGCAGCCGCCTGCGACTCAATTCACTGTGTGGCATTAATTTAGCTGCCCATGCGCTCAAACGTGCTGGGCGTAAATATCACTATCTTTACGCCGAGCCCTATCGGTTAGAAGCCATCGAAAAAGTAGAAGCACTCGCACGCGCCGGGCGGGTGAGCCGTATGCTGCAAGGAACACGCATAGGTCGCATTGGTGAACATCCCGTCGGGTTCGACACCTGCCGTGTTAATGAAGTGGCTTTAAAGGAACGCTTTGGGGTGGAAGTGATACAGATGGGACTAGAGCCTGTATTTGCCGCGATGCAGGCCGCAGACAGTACAGCAGTGAGCGCAATACATGAGCGCATCCATGCGCGGGTGGCCGGACTTGACGAACTTGACCAACACGCGCTCAATGGCACATTAAGCACTTATCTCACGCTGCGTGAGTTGGTGATGCGTGAGGATTTGAAAGGTCTGGCCGTACGCTGCTGGCCAGAATTCTTTACCGAAGCAGGTTGCGCGGCCTGCGGTGCCCTGTCCATGCTCAGTGATGAGATGACCCCCTGTAGCTGCGAGGTGGATGTGAATGGCACTATCACCCAGCTTATTCTGCAATGGCTCAGCAGCGGGCCCGCCTTTTTGACCGATCTGGTCAGTGTTGATGAAGAAGCCAACGGGTTGGTACTGTGGCATTGTGGCCTCGCGCCACTCTCGATGGCTGATCCTGCTGGTCAGCCAGAGGGCAGCATCCACTCCAACCGCAGACTGCCGCTGTTGATGCAGTTCGCGCTCAAGCCGGGCGTGGTCACGGTGGCACGGTTGAGCGAGGCTACAGGAGAGTTTCGGTTAGTTGTCGGACGGGCAAACATGCTGCAAATGCCTATGAGCTTTACAGGTACATCCGGGGTACTACGTTTTGATCGCCCGGCAGCAGCCGTACTGGATACTATCCTGACGGAAGGCCTAGAGCATCATTTTTCACTCACCTACGGCGATCACTTCGAAGCGCTAATTCTAGTGGCCGAGATGCTTGATTTACCTGTTCTGCGCCTGTAGTGCAACCTGGCTAAATTGTTAAAGCAAGTGGCAAGGCAAGGGGACGGTTGTTACAATGGCACAGCAAAGTATTTTTATGCTCTAAAAAACTTTGCCCAGTCGATACAACGATTTTAAAGGAGAAAGCTGATATGAAACGGAAGTCACTTTTACTGTTACTGGCAGCACTGCTGCTTATTTTTAGCGCGCTGTCATTAGCCGCGCAGGACACTGTAGAACTACGCATCACCTGGTATGACGATGGTAATGAAGGCGCGGTACTCCGTGATCTTCTGGATCGTTTCGAAGCCGAAAATTCTGATATTCGAGTAGTCATTGATACTGTTGCTTACAATTCAATTCTAGAGCAGCTTCCTATCCAGGTAGAAGCCGGGGAAGCCCCCGACATGGCCCGTGTGACCAACTTCCCTGGCCTGCGTGGTTTCTATCTTGATCTGCGACCCTATCTGGAAGATGTCGAGTATTTCGAGAACAATTTCCCGGCAGTAGTGTTGCAATCCCTGCGTGCTGAAGGCGATACCGAGGCACTACACGGCTTCCCATTGCAGTTTACCGTAACCGGGCCATTCATTAACCGCACTCTCTTCGAGCAGGCAGGCATCGAGGTACCCAGCGACAGCGGCGAGGTAAGCTGGGAAGAATGGACTGAAGTGACCCAGCAGGTTGCCGAGGCTACCGAGACACAGTATGCCATTGCAATTGACCGTACCGGGCATCGCTTCGCCGGGCCAGCTATGAGCGAAGGAGCAATCTTCTTTGATGCTGATGGCAACGTGACGATTGACACTCCTGGCTTCCGTACAATGGCCGACCTGCTTAATAACTGGCATGTGCAAGGCATCACCCCGGCAGAAGTGTGGCTGGGCGCAGGCGACAGCTACGCAGCAGCTAACGAATTCTTCAGCAATGGGCAACTGGTAATGTATATGTCGGGAAGCTGGCAGATAGGCCGTTTCTCAACAGAGATTGGTGATGCATTTGACTGGGAAGTAGTACCCAATCCCACTGGCCCCGGCGGCAGCACTGGTATGCCCGGCGGTGCAGGTCTGGTGGCTTTTGCCGCAACAGATCACCCTGAAGAAGTCGCGCGGGTAATGGAATATCTGGTTCAGCCGGAAGTGATGGGCGAGTTCACCGCCCGCACATTGTTCATTCCAGGTCATCTGGGGCTGGGTACGGTAGACTATGAAACCGATGTCCCGGCGGCGCAGGATGCGCTGACGGCTTTCACGGCGGAAGTCCCCAAGATTCAGGAACAGGCCTACCAACTGAACTTCCACCCCCAGAACTTTGTCGTCTTTAATGAAACCCGTGACCGTCTGACTCAATATATGGTTGGCGAGATCAGCCTGGACGAAGCACTGATGCGTATTCAGGAAGCTGTCAACACGGCTGTGGCTGAAGCTGCGCAGTAACGTCCTGAAAACGAATTGAAACAATGATTATCAGGCTGCGGGTGCTGCATTCGCAGCCTGATTCGTTTAGCGTCTACTGTAGAGAAGGTGATTGTCATGGCTGAAGTGGATGCCAACGCGACAACGACTTCCCCGCTGCGCAGCGGTTCACTCAATCCGCTGGTACGTGTTGGAGGTATGATCTACGACGTTTTTATCAACCTGATTGACAGGGTCATGGGGCCACTGCAAGACAGGTTGGGCGTACAGCGCATGGCCTATATTTTTGTACTCCCGAATCTGCTGATCTTCGGCATGTTTATCCTGCTGCCCATGCTTCTCAATTTTTATTATGCGTTTACCGGGGGCACCAATCTGTTCCCACAGGATCGTCCTTTCGTAGGCGCGGCGAATTTTCAGGAATTATTTGCCTGTGATAATTTTTTTGACCCTACGACCTGCCGTCAGGATAATTTTCCCCGTGCGGTGATGAACACGCTGTTGTTTGTCTTTAGCGAAGTTGGCCTGATGGTGCTTGCCGCGTTAATTACTGCATTGGCATTGAATCGCAACATTACCGGGCGCGGATTCTTCCGAAGCGTGTTTTTTTACCCGGTGCTGTTGTCCCCAGTGGTGGTAGCACTCATATGGAAGTGGATTTTGCAGAATGATGGCATCCTGAACGCGCTCATCGTCATGTTCGGCGGTGACCGCCAGCCTTTCCTGATTAACCGGGATTGGGCACGCTTCTGGGTAGTAATTATCAGCGCATGGTCACTAATGGGTTTTTACACCTTGATTCTCCTCGCAGGCTTACAGGCGATCCCCGCCGAACTTTATGAAGCCGCCTCTATTGATGGGGCGAATGGCTGGCGCGCTTTTCGGGCGATCACGCTGCCTTTACTGATGC
>JBGSXK010000580.1:0-3831 GCA_041751455.1 Anaerolineae bacterium | reverse complement strand
CACCACGCAGCCCCCGGAACGAATAAAGAGTAAGGAGGTGATACGATGTCCCATGAATTGATAATGCAGGGTTTTGTACCGGATAGCCAGGACTCTGCGCCCCTCAACCGCCAGCTTATTGAAGAACTGATGCCCTATGCTCCCGCATGGGAAGTGGTGGAATTGGAAGGGGTGCCCCGTTTGCGGAGGGTGTTTGAATTCCGCGATTTCGCCGAAGCTCTGCTGTTTACCCAGAAGGTGGGCGAACTGGCCGGGCAGCAGGGGCATCATCCCCGCCTGATTACGGAATGGAGCAGTGTCACCGTGGAATGGTGGACGCATGTCATCCGGGGGCTGCACAGCAATGATTTCGTCATGGCTATCCGTGTCGATGATCTGTTTTCGCGCTGGAATTTAATCAGCGGGAACAAGGACGCCGTGCAGCAGGCCTCAGAAGAATCCTTCCCGGCCAGTGACCCCCCGGGGTGGTAGCTTCAGGGGCGACCAGAGGCAGGTCGCCCCTCTATAACGGGCTAATCCTGCTGTGCCCAGAAGGCTTCGCTCAGGTACTTATAAGCATTATCGGGGAACAGAGTCACGATCACGCCCGGTTCATCCGCCACAGCCAGTTCTTCCGCCACATGCAGCGCCGCCACCATCGCCGAAGCTGCGCTGATGCCCACCAGATAGCCCTCCTCACGTGCCAGCCGCCGCGCCATATGGTAGGTCGCTTCGGTACTCACGGTAAGGTTACGATCAGCAAATTGTGCCTCATAAATGCCGGGCTTGATGGCCGTTTCCATGTGTTTCAGACCTTCCAGGCCATGGAACGGTGAGTCGGGTTGCAGCGCGATGATCTCTACATCGGGATTGTAGTCCTTCAGACGACGCCCTGTGCCCATTAACGTGCCACTCGTGCCCAGCCCGGCCAGAAAATGGGTGACGCTGCCTTCGGTCTGGTGCCAGATTTCTACCCCTGTGGTTTGATAATGCGCCTGCCAGTTGGCCGGATTATTGTACTGGTTGGCATAGAAATACTTTTCCGGCTCAGCGGCTATCAACTCACGCACCGCCAGAATAGCCCCGTCCGAACCTTCCAGCGGGTCGGTCAGTACCAGTTCCGCGCCATAGGCCCGCAGGATAGCGATACGCTCCGGGCTGGCGTTGGCGGGCAGAAACAGCTTGACCGGGTAGCCCTTCGCCGCGCCGATCATGGCATAGGCGATACCAGTATTGCCACTGGTGCTGTCCGCAATTGTTTTGCCGGGGTACAGCTCACCGCTCAGCTCAGCCTGCCTGATGATGTTATAGGCCGCACGATCTTTCACGCTGCCACCAGGATTCTCCCATTCTGCTTTGGCATAAATGGCGATGCTGGGCGGCAGGTGGGCAGTGATCTGCCGGAAGGCCAGCAGTGTCGTATTGCCGATCTGCTGTTCCAGTGTCGTGGCCTGTACCGAATGCACGGGTATGGAGTTGCGTAATGCGACCATGATTTCCCTTTTTGAGTTTTCAGCCAATCCGCTGTTTAGCATGTTGGCAAAGGATGTGATTGTGACAGTGCGTTTCGTAATTTACGGATTACTGATTTGAATTACGGTTGCGCTCCTGATGAGCTGCTGACGCTCAATAAAAAACCAGCAGGCAACAAAAAAGCGCGAAACTCCCTGGTTCGCCGGGACGGTGTTTGCAATACACCGTCTCAGGGACGTTTCCACGCTTCTTATGGTCTGCTGGTGAATTTACTGTCTAGATGACCTGTCTGAAGAGGTGGTTAACGTCCCTGCTTCAGACAGAGGCAAGCCTGCATTGGCATTGTCTACTCTTTCAAACTTACTATAATTCCGATTGTATCCGAACCGCAGTCCGCTTGTCAACGAGTCCGATCCTGCTCTGGTGTGGTTTTAACCCTTTTCATAGAAACTCGTGAGAGTCAGCCTGTTAAACAGGCTGAATATGTTATAGTGATTTTAATGCTGTTAGGTGGAATGAAAGGAAGTGACCATGTACCACACGCCTATGGAACGCAGTGATGTGTTGGAAAACTGCATTCAAGCCTGTTTTGATTGCACGCAGGCCTGTGAGTATTGCATGGAGATGTGCCTGCGACATGATGCCACTGCGATGGCTGACTGCATCCGACTGTGCCGCGACTGTGCCGACATATGCAGCCTCTGTACCCGTTTTATGGCGCGTGACTCGGCTTTTTACAGTGAGTTGTGTCGCCTGTGTGCCGAAGTGTGTGACCGCTGTGCGGCAGAGTGCAGCCAGCACCAGCATGAACACTGCCAGCGCTGCGCTCAGGCCTGCCGTGAATGTGCTCAAAGCTGCCGCGAAGTTATCCGTGCGGCCTAATTTATTCGGCGAGGATGCTGACGTCAAAGCCGCTGGCCTGTGGAAGGCTGACCCAGAACGGGCGCACCAGCTCGTAGGGGCAATCCCCCTCGGTGATAAAACGCAGGCGCAGGTTAATCGTTTGCGCGTCGTCATCACGCTCGAAGGTCGCTACCTCATGCCGCGCTGTACAACCTTTTCCTTCGCTCCAAAGGCCAGCCAGTACCCGCCCCTGGCTGAAATCAAAAGCTGAGCGAATGATCGGGCGGCGACAAAGTTCGCTGTGGTCGGCCAAGTCGTAGAATGCCGTCAGGGCGGCTGTGTCACGCAGCACAAAGACCCGTCCTGCGGCATCCAGTGCAGCCTCAAAACAGATTCCACCCATCACACTGCTGGCCTCCACCCATTGGGGCGTGGGGGTTAAATTAATGATGCGGTCTGTCAAGAGTGCCTCGCATCCTGCGTTGATCAGGATAAAAAATATGAAACTAACCCAGAGCAGCACCTGCTTCATGAATTTGTTCAGACTTTCACTTAAATTTCACGAATCATTGCATAATCTTACTCGCACCGACCTGCAAAGCATGGTAATATCCATCTATATCGTTTGATTAAACACTCTTTAAAGCAGGTCCCCGTATGCGCGTTCTCGTCATTTCCGATATTCATGCCAACCTTACCGCGTTTGAGACGGTGATGGAAGATGCCAAAGGCCAGTGGGAGTATGTCTGGTGCCTGGGCGATGTGGTGGGTTATGGCCCTGACCCTAATGAATGCGTGGAACTCCTGCGCACCATGCCACACCTGTGCCTGGCCGGCAATCATGACTGGGCTGCGCTGGGACGGCTGGACATTCGCACATTTAACCCTGACGCGCGTAAAGCAGTGAGCTGGACACGAACAACACTCACGCCGGACAATACAGCATACCTGGAAGACCTGCCGACGACTTTTGTGATCGGCCAGTATACGCTGGCACATGGCAGCCCGCGTGAACCCGTTTGGGAATATATTCTCGAACCTTTAATTGCCGCGTTAAACTTTCCCCATTTTGAAACCCCTTACTGTCTGGTGGGACACACACACCAGCCTATTATTTACGAACAGATCAATGATGCGGGTGAGACCGAGGCGGTGCTGCCGACTTATCGCCAGCAGCGTTTGCTGAACGGGCACCGGCAGATTATCAACCCTGGCAGTGTCGGCCAGCCGCGCGACCAGAATCCCCAGGCCGCCTATGCTTTGCTGGATGTAGAAACCAATGTCTGGGAAGCGCGGCGCGTGTCTTATGATGTGGCCGCCGTACAGAAGCGTATGCGTGATTATGAGATGCCGGAACGCCTGGTGGCGAGGCTGGAGCATGGCTGGTAACAATCAGGAAGCCTTTGACGAAATCACATCCAAAGTCCGCGATTATCTGGCGGAAATCTATCGCGTTGCGGATCATAACCCGCATACTCAGTATGTCAGCACGTCCACATTGGCCGATCTGATGGATGTGACCGCACCCGCTGTCAA
>JBGSXK010000579.1:0-3104 GCA_041751455.1 Anaerolineae bacterium | reverse complement strand
GGCGTAACTTTCATCCCCGATGTGGACAAAAACAGGGATCACTGTAATGTCGTGCTTTTTAATGAGTTCCTGCGGTAAATCACAGGTACTGTCGGTCACAAATTTTATTTTTTTAAAAGCCATCTTCAAAGTCTTCCATTTCGCTTTCCAGGATCACTATTCCGGTTGCATCCAGCCCCAGCAGAGATGCCAATGAAGGGCTGTAGAGTGCATATGGAAAATGGCGACCCGGAAATTCCAGCGCCAGGCGATCCTGAAGCATACGGGCCTGCTCGCTGATATGCTGGCGCGGCTGAAGGATAATCACTTCTTCTATATCCATAAACTCTACCACAAATTCGACCAATCGTTCTACTGCCTGGGTTCTGGTGCGCACTTTTTCTACTGCCCGCAGCGCGCCTTCTTCAAGAGCAAGAAACGGTTTAATCCCCAGCATGGCCCCAAGAATCGCATGGGAACTGCTCATAATTTTGTTTTGCAGCAGTGTATCGACTGATTCCACATAAAAAATAGAATAAATGCGTTCTGCCGCGCCACGGGTCTGGCGCACCAGTTCCTCAAAATCCACACCCTGTTCAAGGGCTTTCAGCGCGACCTGCACCAACAATCCCTGACCGGCAGAGACATGCTGGGAGTCGATGACCTCAATCGGACAGTGGCCGCCCAATTGTCGGGCGGCCTGTCGTGCATTTTCCCAACTCGGAAATAATTTACGCGAAGGATGAATCGAAATGATACCATCCGCAGTGGCGGCCAGGCGGGTATAAACTTCAAGGTACTGCCCTACCCCCGGCGAACTCACACGTGGGGGGTATTGTTCCCGTCCCATCAGGCGCAGCGCCTCCTCGGCATTCAGGTCAACCCCTTCATAATAGACCGCCCCCATCAGGTGCAGTGTGTTGGGGACTACCGTCAGATGGCGGGACTGCAAGGCAGGCCAATTGGAGAAAAGCGCACAACTATCCGTAACAATGCAGATGTTTGACATCTATTCAAGGCTGATCATATAGGGATAAAGCGGCTGATCGCCCTGTACAATCTCGAATTCCTGCCCGGCAAATTCTTCGCGCAGCACGGCGACCAGATCGCGCACCTGCTGCTGACGAAGGCCATCGCCATAGTATAGCGTAACCAGTTCGTATTCGTCTGCCCCTGCTTTACGCAGGACATCGGCCACGACATCATTCATCTCGTCCCCGGCCACGACCAGCGCACCATCCAGAAGGCCAATATACTGACCCCGACGCACTTCCAACCCATCCATCTCGACATTACGGGTGGCGGTGGTCACTTCCAAGCTCACGATATGGCGCAGCGCATTTTCCATCTCAGCAGCAACTTCGTCTATGTTGTTGGAGTGGGCGATGTTGGTGTAGGCGAGCATGGCGCTGATGCCCTGCGGGATTGTCCGGCTTCCAATGACGCGCACCTCTTTATCACGCGCCAGCGAAGCCGCCTGCTGTGCCGCCATGATAATGTTCTTATTGTTGGGCAGCAGAACGATCTTATTACTGGGCAGAGCATCAATGGCTGCAAGAAAATCCTGAGTGCTGGGGTTCATAGTCTGCCCACCGGCGATGACATAGGCGGCCTGCAAATCTTTCCTGAGCAGGCGGCGCAGCCCTTCACCACTGGCAACGGTAATCACAGCCACTTCGTTGAGGGCGGCATCCTCCTCAGGTTCGTGTTCGCGGGCGATACGCTGCTCTACGTAAGCCTGGTACTGTTCCTGCATATTTTCGACCACAATATCATCCAGCGACGCACCCAGTTGAATGGCATAGCTTATGGGCTGGCCGGGGTCGTGGACATGCACATGCACTTTTATCATACGATCATCCCCTACTACCAGCGTGGACCAGCCCATCGCATCAATCGCCGCACGGATCGCCTCAACATCCATGTGCTCACCATGCATCAAAAACTGTACGTCATAACCGTAGCCTTCTTCATCTTCTGGCTCCAGCGCGGCCTGCCAGGTATCCCCGCTGGACACCGAAGCCTGAATCTGGGACGAAAAGACATCTTCGCCGCGCAGCAGGCGCAGCATACCTTCCAGCATGTATACCAGGCCCTGCCCGCCAGAATCCACCACACCCGCCTTTTTCAGTACAGGCAGCAGGTCGGGTGTGCGCTTCAACGACTGATGAGCGGCCTCCACCATAATCTCCAGCAAACCGCGCAAGTCGGAGGAGTCGCTAAGCTGGGCGGTGACGGCTTCAGTCGCCTCCCGTGCTACGGTCAGAATAGTCCCTTCGACGGGTGTTACCACCGATTTATAGGCGAGGTCCACAGCCGACTCGCAGGCGCGTGCGAATAGCGGCGCGTCAAATACTTCATGACCGCGCAGGGCGTTGGTGAAGCCACGCCATAACTGCGACAGGATTACGCCGGAGTTGCCACGCGCCCCCATCAGAGCGCCGCGCGCTACTTTCTCGCCAATGATGCCGACATGCCGCTCATCCAGCAGCGCAACTTCCTGATAGGCGCTGCGCAGCGTGAGTACCATGTTTTTCCCTGTATCCCCATCGGGGACCGGGAACACGTTTAACTGGTCTACCCGGTCACGATTTTCTTCCAGCCAGGCCAGACCCGCAGCCAACAGCCACTTCAGCAGATGCCCGTCACACACTTTTTGTTCTACATTGACAGCCATTACAAACCCTTTTTCATGATCCTGCGCAAAATCCAGCGCTGGTGCGCGCCTTCAATTTTGATATTACAGAAGTTTATAGGTAAAACAGGCTTAAGCTACCCGCCCCCTTGAATCCAAGTGGGGGTTATGGTAGCATGTCCTTTACCCATTCAGCGAATTTTGACACCAAACTGAGGTGAACCCATCATGGCGAAATGTGACAAATGCGGCAAAGCGCCGATGTTCGGCAACAGCCGCAGCCACTCCCTGCGGGCGACACGCCGCCAATTCAAGCCCAATATCCAGCGTATCTATGTGGAAGAGAACGGGCAGCGCGTGCGCAAATATATGTGTACCAAGTGCATCAAGACATTGGCAAAGCTGGCGTAACGCTGTTTTGCTCTTCAGCCTTGTGGATGCGACAGCCGGCTTAACCCCGGCTTTTTTATTTTTCCAGCGCACTGCGCAA
>JBGSXK010000578.1:0-2753 GCA_041751455.1 Anaerolineae bacterium | reverse complement strand
CCGCGGCCAAAGCGCTGGGGAAGATTGGCGATGATCGCGCGGTAGCCGGGCTGCGCGCGGCGCTGCTGGACAGCGACATTGATGTGCGCCGTTTTGCAGCACAGGCCATCGGGCGCATCGGCAGCGAAGCCACCCTCGATGCCCTTAGTGACGCGCTGCGCGATGACTCCGATAAAGTGCGCAAGGCCGCAGCGGGCGCGTTGGTTGCCATTGGCGCGCCCTCTATTCCCGCCCTGCTGGAAGCACTGGAAGACCCGGAGCCACGCGTGGCGATTCTGGCCGTGGTCGCCCTGCGCGAGATCGGCTATGAGCCGCCGGAAAGCTAAAAACTCACAGAATCCAGTTGAATACAGGCTGCTAAACCATAAGGGTGGGTTTGAAACCCGCCCTTATCATTTGCGGAGGGTCGCTTTTTTATGGCACATTTGTATGGCCATATGATTCAATCCTGTGCTGTTTTTCATTTCACGCAGTAGGCCACTTGTGGTAAAGTAAAGGTATTCAGCCAATACAAGCATTCAGGAGTAGAATCATGGCCGTACTCATCTTCCTCATTATTGTTGACCTGATTATGATTGGTGTGGTGATGTACTTTGTCATGGTAGAAAAAACGCCCAGCCGTGAGGCACATCATGGCGAAACCGTGAGCGAACCCTCCGCAGCAGCCACACCCATCGACACCCCTGCCGAAACCCCGCGTGAATGGGCGGTACAGACCGTGAGCGACAGCGAGGTGAATACCGCGCCAGCCGCCACAGCTGAGGAAGGCACAGACACACTGGTGGCCGCGCCGGAAGAGCCTGTGCCCCAGACGACAGAAAGTGACCAGAACCCGGTACCGTGATGCTTCTGGCCTGATCCTGGCCGCCAATAAGCTTTTTCTAACAAAAGCAGGATTTAATGTAATCAGATTTGTTAGAGTAAGTGAAAGGTCGTCGGGATGTTTTTTGATAGCTGGGCAGAGATTGCGCGGGTAGTGATTGTCGGTGTTTTCGCTTATCTGGCGCTGGTCATTCTGCCGCGTGTTTCGGGGAAGCGCACGCTTTCTAAAATGAACATGTTTGACTTTGTGGTCACGATCGCGCTGGGTTCGACACTGGCCTCAGCCCTGCTCACCGAGCAGGTGGCGCTGGTAGAAGCCATTGTCGCGTTTGCGACCCTGATCTTTTTACAATTTGTACTCACCTGGCTGTCGGTACGCTCACGTTTCGTCAGCGATCTGGTGAAATCCCAGCCAACTCTGCTCTATTATCAGGGCGAATTTCTGCGTGAGGCCATGCACCGAGAACGAGTGGTGGAGCAGGAAATTTATGCCGCCATCCGTGCGCAGGGCATCGCGTCCATCGAGAATGTAGGGGCGGTGGTGCTGGAGACGGACGGCACCTTTAGCGCGCTGCCCAAGACGGCACCGGGCACCCAGCCGAACACGCTGACTTATGCCCACAACTACCCCGTGAATCAGGCGCAGACCTCCGCTGATTAGGGCGCTTTGACACATCCCGTAAACGAAAAGGCATACACCGCGAAGCCGCGTGTCTTCACCCGCAGCGTGAGTTCGTGCGCCTCAAAACCGGGGTTGTGAACCAGGTTGTACATACGCGGGCGGTCTACCAGCAGGCGGCCCTCCGGCGTGACATCCAGCCCGCGTTGTGCCTCGGTCAGTGGCAGATCATCCTGCCAGATTTCGATACTGACCATCTGCGGATGCAGCATCCGCTCGACAGTTTCGACATGCGGTGTCAGCACGGCATTGACCTCCACTGCCTCGTAAGGCAGCCGGATCACGCCCTCGGTCTGCCCCTGATACGACAGAACCTCACTGCCGGCCTGCCACGCCCCTTCGACATAAAACGCGCCGTGCGGGCGTTGCTGCGGCATAGTATAGAACATGGGTATACCTCCAGCATAGCCTTCGGGATTACCCAGCATACCGCGTTGTAAACCTGCATGGAGTTCCGGCGTAGGCCGGTAACAGACTGCGCCGGGCTGATCTTCGGCACGCAGGGGCTGCATGATAGAGGGCAGGTCAACATCGGGGTTCACTTCGCGCAGGACAGTTTGGATGGCGCGCTCGAATTCACCATAACCACCCTCACCATGACTGCTGTAACGGATGTATCCCTGCCCGTCAATCAGGTATTTGGCAGGCCAGAAGCGGTTGGCGAAGGCATCCCACGTCTCGAAGTTATTATCCAGCAGCACCGGATAGCGGATGTCCAGTTCGCGCACGGCGGCTTCGATCTGCTGTCGTTCGCGCCCGAATGCAAATTCCGGTGTATGCACACCGATGATCGTCAGCCCTTTGTCGGCATAACGCTGGTGCCACTCCCGAATGTAAGGCAGGGTGCGCAGACAGTTTACGCAGCTATATTCCCAGATATCCACCAGCACCGCCTGCCCGCGTAAACTCGCCAGCACGAGCGGTTGATCCGTATTCAGCCATTGTCCCGCCCCCAGCTTTGGCGCGCGGACGGTGCGCGGTTGCAGTAAAGTCTCGTTGGTCATATCATCTACCACTCGTCATGTGTAAATCACAAACATTACGAAGGATACAAAACAAGTAAAAATTGTGAGAGCAGAATTTTAACGCACAGCTCAGCACTCATCACTTCTCCTGCTGAACTTCTTCATAAACCTGCTCCAATTTTACCGCCACCGCGTCCCAGGTAAAATGATCGCGCACAAGCGACAGGGCGGCGGTACGCATGGACGCACGCCGGGTCGCATCGTTCAGCAGCACGGCCAGGGCCTGC
>JBGSXK010000577.1:0-2252 GCA_041751455.1 Anaerolineae bacterium | reverse complement strand
TCCGAGCCGCTCCCGGATTACGAGTCCATCTCGCCCATGCGGCGCGCAAGAGCCATTACCGGCGCCGATCAGCTGCTCCCGACGGCGATCATCGAGACCTTCCGACGCACGCGCACGTTCTCTAACGGCGAGGCTGAGGTGGAGATTGCGCGTGTGGAGGTGCAGCCGCAGGTGAGCGAGGCAGAAGGCGCATCTGCCGCTGCGCGTCCGGCACTGCTGCGCGGCGTGACCGAAGTCACGCGGCGTGAAGTTGTCGCGGTGGAATGGCTGGATGGTGAAAGCCTGCTTTACGGTGTGGGCTGCTGGCGCGAATTATTCAACGAATATGCCTGGTATGAATATAATCTGGTGACTGGTATTCAGCAGCCTGTGGAACACCCGCGCGCGAATGCCATCACCGACGAACTGCCTGCCGCGCTGTCGCTGGATGAGCCTACCCTGTTCGAGCGTTCGTTTTTCAGCTTTGCGCCCGGTGAGCGGCGCGCGGTTTATCAGACGGACCTCAATACCCTGGTGACTGTGGAGCCGGATGGCAGTTTTGCCCGTGTGCTGTATGACCGCCTCTATAATATCTCGCTTCAGGGGTTCCACTTCCCACTGAGCCAGGGCGGAGTCTTCGCGGCCTATTTTTACGGGGGTTATGGTGACCCGGTGAGCTTCATCACAGCCAACGTCAACGGCCAGCAGTTGAGCCAGAGTCCCAAAGACCCGGCAGACCCTATCGCCATCAATCCTAACCTGACTTCGATCACGCTGCCGGGGGTCTCGCCTGATGGCAAGCGGGTCATCATCACACGCGAGATTAACGGTGTCACGGGGTATTATCTGCGGGCGACGGATACCGATTTTACGCAGCTTTTATTCGAGGCCGACCCCCCCGGTAACAACTGGCCGCCGCCTGTGTATCATCTTACGCCAGCAGGTGACCGACGGATCTATATCGCGCGTCCGGTAGAGGGCGAAGCGCGGCTGCAATGTTATAACACGATCAGCACACAACTGCATGACCTTACACGGCTGCCGCTGGAACTGCCGCAGGACGCACGAAGCTGGATGTGGATCGCACCGGACGGGCGGCACCTGGCGCTGGCCTCCAACGGTGTAAGCGGCGGCCTGTGGCTTATCAATCTCACGGCACTGGATGTATGCGAATAAACGAGAACTCACCCCACAGAGGTGGAGAGGCGGAAAGACAGGGTATTTCAGCTTTTAGGCCTGTAGCGCTTCATGGGCTTGTGCCAGGGCTTATTTTGCTTCTGGCAGCGATTTTGCGCTTTGGCTGGGCAGGGGTCAATTCCTTCGCTTTTGACGAGGCACGCCTCAGCCTGATCTCGCTGGGGATGGCGCGTGGCGGGCAGTTCGCTGCTTTAGGGATGCCCTCCTCTGCCGGAGTACCTAATCTGCCAGCGGCGGCCTGGATTTTCGCCGTGCCCTACGCGCTTTCGCCCGATCCGCTGGTGGCAACGCTGTTCGCCGGGCTGCTCAGTCTGCTGGCGGTGGCGGGGGTGTGGTGGCTGGCACGAGATGCCTGGGGCCCATGGGGAGGCATCGCGGCGGCGCTGTTCATGGCTGCCTCGCCTTACAGCGTGCTGTATGCGCGCAGTGTGTGGGCACAGAATTTATTATCCCCGCTGGCGGTGGTGTGGGGGATGGCGGCCTATTACGGCGTGACCCGGCGCAGTCGTTTCGCTATTGCGCTTAATGTGTTTGTGGCCGGATTCGCTTTTCAGGTGCATTTTGCCGCTGTCGCGCTGATTCTGGGGACCTTGTATCTGCTGGTGCGCTGGCGTTGGTGGCGTGAAACCCGCGCGGTGCTGGGGGGGGGTGTACTGGCACTGCTGGCGCTGGTGCCGTTTGTGGCGCATGTGGCCTGCTGCGCGCCGGGTGTGGCGGAGCAGTTCGCCGGGGCGCTGGGCGGTGAAGCGCAGATCGACCTGCTGAGCTTTCGAGAAACGCTGCGGCTGGCAGTTGGCTGGGATTGGGGGTATCTGGCCGCAGGGGACTGGGCGCTTCCGATTGACCCCATGGTGACGGCACTGCTGGCAGGGGTGGTACTGGCGGCGGGACTGGTGGCACTGGTGTACAGCCTGCTGTATGCTGCACGCGCCGCCGCTCCTTCTCATGCTGACAGGGGCAAGATACTGGCAGAGATCACGCTGGTATGGCTGGTGGTCTCGCCGCTGTTCTTTGTCCGACACAGCACGCCGGTGTTTATCCATTATCAACTGGCCGCGCTGCCCGCGCTGGCCCTG
>JBGSXK010000576.1:0-3152 GCA_041751455.1 Anaerolineae bacterium | reverse complement strand
GCGCAGCTTATCATGCTCTGCGCAGCGTTTATCCTATGGATAAACGCCCGCTGCTGTTCGCGGCAGACGAGGCCGAAGCGCTGCGCCTGCTGGCAAGCACCCCACTCCAATAAGCGCCGCTACCATTTAATCTCAACACGCTTGTCCTGTTCGGCGCTTTCAATCGCGCCGAAGACCATCGCCAGGCTCCTGATATTATCAGCGGCGAGGGTTTCGGGCTGCTGACCGGTACGTACACAGTCGATAAACTCGCGAATAATGCCGGCATGGCTGCCGATGCGCGCGTCTTCGGGCGTGGGTGGAATTTCCGGGGTTGCGGTGGGCCGGAAGAAACCCTCATCTCCTGTGATGACTTCGGCAGTCATAGTCGCATCGCCCGGCCAGGACACCGTACCCCGCTGGCCGATCACCCGCCAGTCGCTTTCCCAGGTGGTGCGTAAACCTTCGGCGCACCAGCTTCCGCGATAGGTAAAGATAATGCCGTTGGTCATCTCAAAAATTGCGACTGCCGAAGCATCATGATCGTACCATGACCCGGCAGGATTCCATTCCTTGCAGTAAACCGAGATGGGGTCTGCCCCACTGATATAACGCGCAGCATCGAAGGTGTGGATCGCCATGTCGAGCAGCAGCACATGCTCCATGCGGTCACGAAAACCGCCGAAATGTGCCCCCACGAAAAAATCGGCATTGAGAGTCGTCAGCGGGCCGATTGTCCCGCTTTCCAGAAATGCGCGCAGGCGGCGGATATTGGGGTCATAACGGCGATTCTGGATGACAGCATAGAGCTTACCTGCTGCATCTGCTGCCGCGACCATCCTGCGGGCATTCGTCATACTGTCGGCCAGCGGCTTTTCGCCCAACACATGACAGCCATGCTCCAACGCGGTCAACGTTACGGTGACGTGCGCCTCTGGCACAGTGCAGTCAAAGACTATATCAGGCACGGTATCCGCCAGTGCGGTTTTTAAGTCTGTTTCCACCGCTGCGCCAGGGATACCATATTCATCGGCACGACTGCGGGCAGCCTCCGCGTTCAGGTCTACAAAGCCCACCATCTCCAGGCCTTCAATATCGCGTGCAGCCTTCAGCCAGGCGTTGCTCATAGAGCCGCAGCCCACCATCACGGCTTTGAGTTCAGCAGCCATTATTTATCCCCTCAAGGTGTTTTTTGAAAATAAGCAAAATAAGCCAAGCAATGCACGATGATACTCTATTGGCATAACTGCCCCAAGTACCAGGTTGGCTGCTGGAGCATCCTGGGACGGACGACCCTACCCTATTTTCTAAGCCTGCCTGCCCGATCAGGCAGTAGGCATGATGTTTCTGCATAGGGTATCCTAGAAGTATCCTGTTAGAGACTGAGGAATTTGCAGTATGTTTTATGGTGGTGGCGGACGGATGATTGTACGACAATATCGGGATGGTGATGATGAGGCAAAACCACAGGTCACATGGGCGCTGCTCAAGCGTGTGCTGGCCTATGCCCGGCCTTATACCTCACGCATTATCATTTTATTGATTGCGATCCTGGGAACGACCGGACTGGGCCTGCTCACTCCGCTGATCTTCCGCGATCTGATCGATAATACCCTTCCCAGCCAGGACACACAACGCCTTAATCTGATGGCGCTGGCCCTGGTGCTAATTCCGATCATTTCGGGCGCGATCCGGGTGATACAACGCAAAGTAAACTCCTCGATTGGCGAAGGTGTCATTTATGACCTGCGGGTAAGCCTGTACAACCACTTGCAGCGGATGTCGCTGCGCTTTTTCACCAACACCAAAACCGGCGAGCTGATGAGCCGCCTGAACACTGATGTGGTGGGGGCACAGACGGCGATCAGCAGCACGATTGTGGATATTATCACGAATATCGTGACGGTGATTGCTACACTGGCGGTCATGCTGACACTGGAATGGCGGCTGACGATCCTGGGTGTGGCGGTGCTGCCGTTGTTTATCCTGGCAGGGCGGCGCCTGGGCACAACCCTGCGCGACATCGCTCGAGAGCAGATGGATTACAACGCACGGATGAACGCCATTATGAATGAAACCCTCAATATCAGCGGCGCGCTGCTGGTGAAGCTGTTCGGACGGCGCGAAACCGAGGTGAATCGTTTCGAGGAACGCGCCGGAAAAGTGCGTGATACGGGCATCCGGCAGGCGCTGATTGGCAGCCAGTTTTTCGTGCTGCTGGGGCTGGTGGGCGCGGTGGGCACGGCACTGGTCTTCTGGATGGGTGGCCATCTGGTTATACAGGGCGCGTTCACCATTGGTACGATTGTAGCCTTCAGCGCGTACCTGGGGCAGCTTTATGGCCCGCTGCAAGCGCTGACCAGCGCTCCAGTTGCCTTTGCACAGTCGATGGTCAGCTTCGAGCGAGTCTTCGAGGTGATTGATCTGCCGCTGGAGATTGCCGAAAAGCCTGACGCGCGGGCACTGGAACAGGTGCACGGCGAACTGATTTTTGAAGGAGTTTCATTCAACTATGACATGGATGAACGGCTGCTGCTGACCGAGGTCACACGGCGCGGGCGCGCTGCCAGTGTAGACGCGGTGTTCTCCGGCGAGGATCGGAAGCCGGAAAAAACCAACGGGGACAAAAAACCAGCCTACAGCCAGGCGCGCGAACTGGCGCTGAATGATGTGTCGTTCGCCATCAAGCCGGGACAAATGGTCGCGCTGGTGGGACCCAGCGGGGCGGGTAAGACCACCATGACCTATCTCATCCCGCGGCTGTATGATCCCACTGAGGGCCGTATCCTGCTGGATGGTCACGATCTGCGTGATCTTAAGCTGGACGCGCTGGCGCAGAATATCGGCATGGTGACGCAGGAAACCTATCTGTTTCATGACACGATTCGCACGAACCTGCTTTATGCCCGGTTGGATGCGACTCATGAGGAGATTGAGGCGGCGGCACGCGCGGCCAATATCCACGACTTCATTGTGGATCTGCCGGAAGGCTACGACACCATTGTCGGCGAGCGTGGCTACCGGCTGAGCGGTGGCGAGAAGCAGCGCATCGCACTGGCGCGTGTGATCCTGAAAAATCCGCGTATCCTGGTGCTGGATGAAGCCACCAGCAGCCTGGACAGCCAGTCCGAGGCACTGATTCAGGAGGCACTCAAGGCAGTTATGCATGGGCG
>JBGSXK010000575.1:0-4314 GCA_041751455.1 Anaerolineae bacterium | reverse complement strand
ACCTGCACACCACTTACCACCGTGACCGAGGTACTGAACGCCTGATTTTGAACGGCGATATTACCCCCCTGCACCAGTAGTAAATAATCACCCGATGGGCTGAAGCGCAGGCTGTCGTAAAAAATGACCGCGCCTGTGCGTTCATCAGGCAGTGGGTCCAGAGTGGCGGTCTCGATATAAGCCAGTACCCCCGCTGTTTCGCCGGTCTCAAAATCACGGCGCACCTTAAAGTAATACAGGCGCGGGACAGACGGACTATGCACCAGGCCATAATTGGGGCCGAAGCCGCCGGAAGAAGTCAGCGCGGGCGAACGCGCCCCGGTACGCAAATCCACCGCATAAATCGCAGTATCGCTAAAAAAGACCACCTCGCCAGTGAGGTTCCAGGCTGGGTCGCGCAGTTGGGCGCTTTGTCCCTGTGTCAGCGTACGCTGACCACTGCCATCTATTCCCACCAGATAGACTTCCAATGGAGTCTCCGCTGCTTGCGAGGCCAGAAACACCAGGGCGCTGCTATCCGGCTTCCAGACCGGGCTGAGGACGCGAGCAAACCCCAACTGTGACACCTGAAGTGTATTAAATCCGCTGCGATCCGTGACATAAAGCTCGCGCGCGCTGCCCGACCCCGGCGCGATATAGGCCAGGTGGCTGCCATCGGGCGCGAGGCGCAGGTCGCTGATGGGCTGGCTGATGTGCGGAACAGGCAGCAGGTCTTCAAATGAGCCATCTGCGGCCAATTCGACCAGAGAGTCGCCATTATAGATATAATAGAGAGTGCCTAATGGACGGTAGCCCTCTGGTGTGGGGCTGGGCAGTGCCTCGGCCTCGATGGGGGTAAACGTCGGGGGCGGCGAGGCCGTCCAGGTGGCCGGCAGTGGGGTGCGCGTCGGGGGTTGGCTGGTCTGGGTGGCGGCAGCGTTTTCGGTGGCCAGTGTGTCCAGATTCACAAGCGTGGGCAGGACAGTTTCCTGCGGCTGGCAGGCCGTGAGCAGGAACACACTTATTGTTATGAATAAGAAGGTGACGCGCAGCCTCATAGAATGCCCTTATATCCATACCGCAGGTCAAGACCATGCAGCTATGCAAAAACAAGCGCACTAAAGGCGCTAAGCAGACCCTTTATCACGGGCTTTGAAATCCAGTCAGGCAGCTAAGGCTCTAAAAATTAACCGGGTGATGATTTAACAAACTCAGTCCTCTGTCGAAATTGAAGAGGCTGAGATAAAACGATGATCCGATTAAACTTTAAGCTGCGTTAGCCTCTGGCAACTCATATTATTATAGTTCACAAGTCAGGAGCATGAAAATGGATATTGCCACAGTTTCGGAGCGGATCGAAGGCAGCGGGTTAATGGCCGGGATGCGTGGGCACTTCCCGCCCGAAGTCGCGCTGAAAGTCACAGCGGGGCTGGTGGAAGAAGGCATTACCAACTTCGAGTTCACCATGAACTCCACCCAGGCACTGGAGGCCATGCAGGCCGTGAAAGCCGAGTATGGCGATGCAGTCTGTTCGGGTATGGGCACCGTGCTGGATGTGGATACCGCCCGGCGTGTACTGGACGCGGGCGCGGATTTTATCGTATCCCCGGCTTTTAATGCCCAGGTGGTGCAGGCCGTGCTGGGCGCAGGGGCGTTCATCGCGCCGGGCGTGATTACGCCGAGCGAATGCGTGGATGCCTGGGCGCTTGGTGTGCCGCTGCTAAAGATTTTCCCGATTGGCCCGCTGGGGCTGGAGTATTTTCAGGCCGTGCGTGGGCCGCTGGATCATATGAAGTTCATGGCAAACGGCGGCATTGACCCGGAGACCACACGCCTGTTCATCAAGGCCGGGGCGGTGGCGGTGGGCGCAGCGGGCTGGCTGACGGGCAAAGGTGATATGCCGCTGGAAACCATTCGCCAGCGGGCGCGTCAGCTCCGAAATGCAGTGGCCGAAGGGCGCGGTGAGCCGAGGCAGGTGACGATTTAATACCCTGTAGTCTGCTCATTCTTGCCTGACAGGAAACGTGATCTGAAGGGGCGAGGCATCGTACCAGAGTTCACCTGCCTCTTTTTCCAGTTCTCCTCCCTGCTGGAAATCGCGTTATAATGACTGTACCGCAATAGATAACGAGGCTTATTGCTATGGACAAGCGAATGGTGGATTTCATCCGGGCACTGCGGGCCGCGGGGGTGCGCATCTCGCTGGCGGAGAGCCAGGACGCGATGTATGGCGTGGACATTGTCGGCATCAGCCGCCGTGACCAGTTCAGCGCCACGCTGAAAACCACGCTGGTAAAAGAAGCCCACGACCAGCAGACCTTTGACTACTTCTTCCCGCTGTTCTTCGGTTCCGGGCAGCCACCGATGGAGAACATCCCCAATAACCTATCCCCCGAAGATCAGCAAACACTGCAACAGGCCTTACAATCGCTGATGGGCAATATGCAGGCGCTGCGTGATCTGCTTAACCAGTTGATGCAGGGGCAGCCCTTCAGCCGCGAACAGCTTGACCAGATGGGACAGGAAGCTGGTTTGCAGCAGGGCAACGAGATGTATCAGCGCCAGTGGTTCGAGCGGCGCATGAATCGCCAGATGGGGATGCAGGAGCTACAGGCGCTGATTGAGCAGTTAATGGAACAGCTTGAGCAGATGGGCATGAGCAGTGAAGCGCGTGAGCAGATCCGCGAACAGCTTGAGCAGAACGCCGAAGGGCTGACCGAGCAGATTTCGCAGTATGTAGGCGCGTCACTGGCAGAGCAGATGGCTAATCAGGAACCAAAACCGAAGCCGGATCTGCTGGATGTGCCGTTTAACCACCTGGGGCATGAAGAAGCCGAGGCGATCCGTGATGAGATCAAGCGGCTGGCAGCCCGGCTGCGCAGCCGGGCATCGCTGCGGCAGAAGCGCACCAAAGCGGGCGATCCTGACCCGCGCAAAACCATGCGCGCCAATATGAAATATGGTGGAGTGCCGCTGGAGATCAAGTACAAGACGCGCCAGCTCAAGCCCTGTCTGGTGCTGATCTGCGATGTCAGCACGTCTATGCGTTACTGCGCCGAGTTTCTGCTGACGCTGGTGTACGAGCTTCAGGATCAGGTCGCGCGTACCAACAGCTTCATCTTCATTGACGACATTACCGACATCAGCATGACCTTTAACGAGGAACAGCCGCGTGATGCGGTGGCACGAGTGCTGATTGAGAACCGCCCCGGTTATTACAACACTGACCTGGGCAACAGTCTGAACACCTTTACACAGGATCACCTGAGTACGGTCGATCACCGCACAACCCTGATTGTCCTGGGTGACGGGCGTAATAACCATAACAACCCGCGCCTGGATATTGCGGGCGATCTGCAACGGCGGGCACGGCGTTTGATCTGGTTCAATCCCGAATCACAGTCGCAGTGGGGTACGGGTGACAGCGATATGCACCTCTATGCCCAGTATGCTGATGGTGTATACAAGGTCAGCACCCTCCGCGAACTGGCGGCGGCGGTGGATCATATTCTGACAAACGGATAAAGTGGCAGGTCTTTAGTTTTCAGTCCACAGCAATAAGCCAGCTTAGACTCTACAGGGGCGGTACACAGCCGCCCTTTCGTGATTCAGGATAGAGGGATAGACTCTGACCCGTTTCACTGATCCCAACCCTCCCGATTTCTGGTATTCACGTGACCCGGCCTCACCTGCTTATTACGCAAATGATGAGGCATAGAGCAGGACTTCATTCCCCTATACGGCCCTCAAACTTATGCTATTATTTTCCGACATGCTGCGTCCTGTCCCTGTAATTCTTATTGTAAGACAGCGCGGTAAAATTAAAACATGAGGGAGATGTATGTTTAAGTTAAATCGTGTAGGATGGCTTGTGCTGCTTGTCACAGGTGTATTGGTATTGCTGGCGCAGCCCGCCCTGGCCCAGAGCGGCAGGCAGGTCTATGCATTTTATTTCGGTTGGTGGACAGGTGACTCCTGGAATGATGGCCGTCTGAGCGACAGACCGGCAGCGCCTTACAGCTCATGGGATGGTGGCGCAGTAGGGCGGCAGATTGATGAAGCCCGCAGCGCCGGGATTGACGGGTTCATTATGAGCTGGTTCGGCCCCAAAAATAACAACCTGACCCACCAGAGCTTTAATGTGCTGCTTGATCAGGCCTCCGGGCGTGGCTTTAAGGCTGGCGCGGCGCTGGATATGCAGGAAGGCGGTTACAACGCCAGCACAGGTGAAGTGATCGAATCGCTGTCTTATCTTATCAATGACCGTGCTAATCACCCGGCCTACCTGCGCTTTGATGGCAAGCCGGTGATCTACTTCTGGAATCAGAAGCGTTT
>JBGSXK010000574.1:0-2162 GCA_041751455.1 Anaerolineae bacterium | reverse complement strand
CACCACAGGCAGCCGGTTGATGCACAATTACATGCGCTTCGGTGGGGTCTTTAAAGACCTGCCCGAACGCATTCACAGTGTGGTCAATCTGGTAAATGATAAAGTGCGTGACTTTGATACCATGGAATATCTGACGGAACTCATCAATGAGCGCTTGCCGCGCTTCCTGGAGGAGTATGACCGTCTGCTGACCGGTAACGAAATCCTGCGCGCCCGAACTATCGGTGTGGGGGTGCTGCCGCCGGAAGTTGCTATTTCACACAGCACCTGTGGCCCACTGCTGCGCGGTAGTGGTGTAGCCTATGATGTGCGTCGGGCAGACCCGTACAGCATCTATCCTGAACTGGATTTCGATATACCAGTGGGTAAAAACGGTGATATTTATGATCGCTATCTGGTGCGTATGCTGGAGATGCACGAGAGCCTGCGCATCCTCAAGCAAATTCTGCCACGCCTGGAGCGCACTAAAGGTGAAAGTGTCGTAAGCAGTGGCCCGTACATGCCGCGCGTCCCGATCGGTGAATCGTATGGCCGTGTTGAGAATCCGAAGGGCGAACTCGGCTTTTATGTGGTTTCGGCGGGTGACGAAAAAGGCCCACAGAACCCCTGGCGTTATCATGTGCGCGCCCCAAGTTTCATCAACCTCACAGCGTTGGGGACAATGTGCAAGGGGCACAAAGTTGCTGACGTGGTAGCGATTCTGGGTAGCATCGACATTGTATTGGGCGAGACAGACCGTTAAAACTGAACATTGAATAGGGCGGCAGGTGCACCAGACCTGTCGCCTGTTGAGGAAAGGGTATTATGTACGGACAGGGCATTCTTAAAGGTCTGGCGATCACGTTGTCGCACTTCGTTAAGACCTATGTCGTTGATTTGCGTTATGCAGGACGCAGGTACGTTAACCAGGATACTTTCCAGGTGCGACAGGGGTTAAAAACTGAAGGTGTATTTACAGTACAGTATCCCGACGAAAAGCTGGCAGTGCCAGAGCGCTTCCGTTTTGTGCCATTCCTGGTAGTGGAAGATTATGACGATCCGGAACGTCCGGGGATGGACTGGTGTACGAGCTGCGGCATCTGCGCGAAGGTGTGCCCCCCGCAGTGTATCTGGATTGTGCGTGGTCAGGACCCGGTTACCGGGCGGCCTGTGCCCCAACCCGAAGCGTTTTTCATTGATATTGACATCTGCATGAACTGCGGCTACTGTGCAGAGTTTTGCCCCTTTGATGCGATCAAGATGGATCATGATTACGAAATGGCGAGTTATGATCGCACTACAGCTCATATCCACGACAAACAAAAGCTCTCTAAAGAGTTTAAGTACTGGAAGCACATTGCGCCTACCACCGCGTTAGAAGAGATGGAAGCGCGTGGTGGTTGGGATCATAAGGACGTGCAGAAAGAGAAAGCCAAAGCGGCTAAAGCCGCAGCGGCGGCAGGCGATGCAAAAGCGGTCGCCAGAACTGCACCCGCTGCTGCTGATGCACAGGCAGAAGCGCGTGCAGATGCGGTGGGCGAAGTGCCGACCGTTGAACCTGAGCAGATTGCTGATGATGAGGAACGCAAGAAGGCTGAGCGCCTAGCCAAACGTGAGGCAGCACTCGCACGGAAGCGCGCACAGCAGGGTGGTGAATAATTTCCTGTCCAATAGCATAAATCAACCCGGCTTGAAGAGCCGGGTTTTTATTTAAATGTTGTAGCCTGTAATGATTTAACAGCCTGGAATCTGATAGTAACTTCTGTGAAAAATCCAACAAATATACCTGACGAATTATGATGATATTGGTTATACTTATTCTGGTTGGATTTGAATAAGCAAGGCGAGATAGGACAATGTTATGGCCGATGTCAGAGATCAGGTGATGGCCGCGCTGAGTACAGTGATTGAGCCAGAGCTGCACAAGGATATTGTTTCGCTCAATATGGTGCGCGACCTGGAAGTTACAGGGGATACCGCGCGCTTTACTATCGTGCTGACCACGCCCGCCTGCCCATTGAAGAATGTATTCGAGGAGCGCTGCCACGCGGCAGTCATTGGCAGGGTAGATGGGGTTGAGAAGCTGGATATTCGGTGGGATGCCCAGGTGCCCACGGATCGGCGTATACAGGGACGTTTGAATGTGCCGATGAAAAGCCTGATCGCCGTGGCCAGCGGTAAGG
>JBGSXK010000573.1:0-4924 GCA_041751455.1 Anaerolineae bacterium | reverse complement strand
AGTGTGGGTTGGGCGTTACTCGGACACGAACACCGTGAAGGTTTCGGCAGCGCTCCAACCACCCCAGGTGACATCAGGGCGGCGGGCGCGCACACGCCAGTAATACTGCCCGTTGGTCAGTGGCTCGGCGGGGGTAAAAGTGAGGGTGGCAGCAGAGAGCGTATTCACGCTGATGACAAGCGTGGCAAAACTCGTGTCGCTAGCGATCTGGATTTCATAACCCGTCGCCCACTGGATCATGCCCCAGGTCAATGTCGGGGCTGGCGTGTCGTAAAGATAGCGAGAGGGCGCGGCACTGCCTGCCGAGACCACCGTCAGGGTGCGGGTCTGGCTGGTCGTCGTGCCATTGTCATTGATGGCCTGCAAACGCCAGTAATAGAGTCCGGGCAGCAGGGCACTGGGGGTATACGTGGTCTGGGTAGTTGTCGCGTTCACTTCCGGGCTGGGGAAGCCGACATCGTTATCCACCTGCAAACGGTAGATGTCGGTAAAGGGCGCATTTTGCCAGCGGAAAGTGGGCACATTGGCCACAGCGACCCCGTTGGTAGGCGCAAGCAGCACCGGCGCGAAAGGCGGCTCGCTGGAATGATATTCAAACGCGCCAATATCACAGGTGGGGATGCCGTTGCCATTGCCGTCGGAGGGGCGTTCCTCGCCACGTTGATCGCGGTTATGGATAGGGGCGACGGCGCAGGTGGGATTGCTGCCCACATCAATGGCCGGGCTGCCGAATTGCAGTGCCATACTCCAGGTGGGGCCGCCGTTATCGGCTAGGCTCGCTAACAGCGGGTCGTCAATTGTGATGCCCGTCGCACAGACCACTTCGTTAAAGAAATTGAGGTTCGGGTTGCGGTCAGGATACTGAAGATTATTCCCCCCGTTCCCCAACCGTGCCGAACACTGCTGCTGAATGCCCCAGGCTTCTTCGCCGTTATCCGCCACGTTATGAGCAATAATGGTGTTACGCAGGACTCCGTTGGGGCTGCTGCTGATGCCACCACCGACCCACCCGGCAAAATTCCCGACGATAGTGCTGTTGATGATGCTGAACTGCTGGGTATTGTTGACGATATAGATCGCACCGCCGTTGGCATTAAATGAGATTCCCTCAGCGCGGTTGGCGGTAAAGGTCGAGTTGGCGATAGTGATACGCGCCTGCTCTGCAAAGGCGACTGCCCCACCGCTGCCATCCAGAAAGCCGTCTGATTCGTCAGGGCGCGCCACCTGATTACCCGCGAACAGCGTGTTGGTTATCGTCACCCGGCCATTACCGCCGCTGATGGCACCACCCAGGCCAATGTCCCCACCGATCACACCATTCTCCACAAATGAGGTTTCATCGACGGTGAAGGTGTCGTTATTCTGATAAAGATGCACGTAGACTGCACCACCCTGATTATGGGTGGTATTGCCTGTAAAGGTGCTGCCGATGATGCTGATCACACCGTTATTGGGCCGTGCACCGTCAAAGTAGAGCGCGCCGCCCTGTCCCTCGCCAATGGCGCTGTTGCTCGTAAAGCTGCTGCCGCTGATGGTCACATCACTGCGAAGGCCGTGAATCGCGCCGCCCGCGCCGTTATGGGCGTGGTTGCTGGTAAAGGTGCTGTCCGTTACATTCAGGTAGCCGCCCTGCGTATAGATCGCGCCGCCGCCAAAATCGTACGCATCACCAGAGAAGGATGTAAGGGTGGCCTGATTATTGGTGAAAATGACATTGTCGATGTTGAGTGTGGGCGCAGTACCCTGAAAGATGCTGCGGATAGCCGCGCCGTTGGCCGCAGTGTTTGCGCCCTCAGCCCATCCACCCGTAAGGGTCAGATTTTGCAGCGTGAGCGTCCCGCCTGTGTGATGGATAATACGGTGTGTGCCATCTCCATCCAGCGTAATCTCGCCCGCGCCGTTGATCACTGTACTGACGTTAATATTCAGTGTTTCCGTGAGCACGATCACCGCGCTGCCGCCGCAGTTGAATGTCACCAGACCGCCCCCTGCTAATGCAGTGAGCAGCGCGTTCGTATCACAGCTTTCGGGAGTGCCTGTGCCCACCTCTCCGGCAGGCCGGGCCGCATGGGTGAAGCACAACAAGAACAGGATAAGGATACTTACGATTTTGAATTGTAAGACTTTCAAGCGCCTGCGTCCCTCTGCTGACTGCGTGCGGATTGGTTTTATGATAGCAGAGAATGGGGATTTGTGCGGCGATGTTCAGCGGCAAGATCAGCACAGACATGAGCCGCCGCTTTATAGCCTGTATCGCCTCGATTCGCCAACCCCCTTCGGCGGCTAGCACCCTTTGAAGGGTAGCGTAAAAAGCAGTGAGCAATGAGGGCTGGGTTTCACTCATTGCTCACAGATATGGAATAATTCAATCGCTATAGATAGGGTTTTCCGGCGGTCGCCTGAACATAGTGAAGATAAAGGCGAAGAGCAGGCCAAAGACAAAGCCGCCAATATGGGCGAAGAAACCCACCCCACCGGTTGACCCGGCGGCAAACGCCTGAAAACCGCCTAAAAGCTGCATGACGAACCAGAAGCCGAGGACGACAAGCGCCGGGATTTTGAACGTCTGGAAGAAAAAGCGGAAGAAGATCACACCGACGCGCACTCGTGTGCCGGGATAGAGGATGAGATAGGCACCAAGCACAGTAGAGATCGCGCCGCTTGCGCCAATACCAATAGCCGGATTGCAATCGTAGGCGTAGACGATGGTCTGTGCCAGCCCTGCCGCGAAACCACCGAGGAAGTAGAGCAGCAGAAACACCCGGCGGCCAAAATAATCCTCAACGTTCGTGCCAAAAAGCCACAAATAAACCATATTGCCAATGAGATGTGCCCAATTGGCATGAAGGAACATGCCGCGCAGGTAAATCCAGAACATATCCACACCCACATTGCGCGGGAACTGGCAGGGGACTATCGCCAGATCACGGTAGGTCTGGTTCAGCTCCGGGGCAGGGGTGAGCGCCTGCCAGAGAAAAAACAGAATGTTGACCCCGATGAAGCCATAGGTCAGATAGGGGGTACGTCTGGTGGGGTTATTGACTGTTCCAAGCGGAATCATCGCCCGTCCTCGTCTATTGTTGATCTGATTCTAATACTAATACGCAGGAATGGTAAGTGAGTTTCGATTTTTCAGCCTGTGATCTGTGCGATGTGTGATTTAAAAGCCAACGCCCCGCACGAGGCGAGGCGTTAGTGTACATGGCAGGTGAAGGGTTAACGCTCTGAGGCGGGCTTCCACTTCAGGTCCATAGGGCCTACATAATTGGATTCTGGGCGGATCAGGCGATTATTTGCTGTCTGCTCGATAATGTGTGCTGTCCAACCCGCAATGCGGCTCATAGCAAACAACGGGGTGAACATATCGACATCAAGGTCAATCGTGTAGAGTACGATGGCGCTAAAGTAATCGACATTGGGGTACAGTTTGCGCTGGATGAAATAATCATCGGCCTGGGCGGTATTTGCCAGTTGATCAGCGATCTCGAACCAGCGGGTATTGCCAGAGCTTTTCGCCAGTGCCTGAGCATGCTGGCGCAGGATATTGGCGCGTGGGTCGAGCGTTTTGTAGACTCGGTGACCAATGCCCATAATACGGCGGTTGCCACTCTTGATGTTGTCCTGGAACCACTGCTGGACATTGGCCGGATCCTCGATTTCGAGGAACATGCGCATTGCTTCAGAATTCGCGCCGCCGTGTGAGGGGCCTTTGAGCGCGGCAATGGCGGCGACTACCGCACTGTGTATATCGGCACCTGTGGCACTGACGACACGGGCGGTAAAGGTGCTGGCGTTCATGCCATGCTCTGCCAGCAGCACCAGATAGACATTAATCGCATCGCTGGCGGTTTTGTCCGGCTCCTGACCGTTGAGCATATAGACGAAATTCTGCGCCAGGGTGAGATCGGCGCGCGGCGCAACCGGGGTATTACCCTTACGGATGCGATCCCAGGCGGCGCAGATAGTGGTAATCTGGCCGGTGAGGCGCAGGGCTTTGCGCCTGGCGGCCTCCAGGCTCAGGTCTTCGCTTTCGTTGTCGTAGAACGCCAGGGCTGCGGTGGCGGCCTCCAGCACGGCCATGGGGTTGGCATCTTTGGGGAAGCGCTGTAACAGGTCGATCAGGCCATCGTCGAGGGCAGCTTCGCGGGCAATGGCCGCACGTAGTTCTTCCAGTTCAGCCGCGTTGGGCAGGCGACCGTGCCACAGGAGATAGACGACCTCTTCGTAAAGCGCGTTTTCCGCCAGGTCTTCGATCATGTAACCGCCATAAATCAGCCGCCCTTCTGTACCATCAACCAGGCTGGTATGGGTATCGGCAACGACAATATCATCCAGGCCCTTTTTTGCATCGGCCATAATTGAGACTCCTTAATCCCTACAATAGACACACTACAAGCCCGAAGCCGGGCATTGTTTTCATCTCGATTGCGGACGATCCTCAAGGGGAAATTTCCCGGATCGAAGGCAGGTGATCGGGCATCAAAAGTGAATTTATTCTCTATAGAGAGTATATCACCCGCAGGCAGGCCAATCAACGTTAATTAATCCACCCATTATTTAGTTTGAACAACATTCCTGAAGCCCACGTAAGTTCTGATAGACCCCGCAACTCGTGAGGGGCAAAGCAGAAGGAGCAAACAGTGATGTGGGCTACACTACGCCAGCGCAGTTTTTCCCTGTTATGGTTCGCCGGGCTGATCTCGCTCACGGGCAACTGGATGTTAACCGTGGCGCTGCCCGTAGTGGTTTACACGATGACCGGATCAGCACTGGCTGTGGGTGGGATGCTGCTGGCACGGACACTGCCCGGCATTCTGTTTGGCTCACTGGCTGGCGTGTTTGTTGACCGTTGGGAGCGCCGCCGCACGATGGTTATCGTGAACCTGCTGCTGGCGCTGTCCATTCTGCCGCTGCTGCTGGTGCG
>JBGSXK010000572.1:0-3491 GCA_041751455.1 Anaerolineae bacterium | reverse complement strand
GCCACAGTATCAGCTCTGGCAAGTCATCCGCTGTAAAATCGCATAACTTGCTTGGTTTTATATTAGGATGTCCTGTACGTAATCAATGCCTTCATGTACTGGGCACGTTCAAAAGCGCTGGGGTCTTCAGCATTAATCTGGCTGACGCTGCCACGCATCTGATCGACAGAGACATATTCATTTTCTTGCAGCCAGCGCCGCAGATCAGTTTCCACCACACGCAGGTGTTCGATACCGTTTTTCAGTAATGCAGAAGTCATCATGGTGACGTTGGCTCCAGCCATGATGAGCTTTATCACGTCTTCCGCCGTATGAATCCCGCTGCTGGCCGCCAGGTCTGCCTGGATGCGGCCGTAAAGAATGCCAATCCATGTCAGAGGCAGACGCAGGTCTTGCGGTGTACTCAGCAGGACATTTGGGCGCACTTCTAATGTTTCCAGGTCGATATCCGGTTGGTAGAAGCGGTTAAACAACACTAACGCATTTGCACCAGCCGCATCCAGCCGCCGCACCATATTGCCCATACTGCTGAAATAAGGGCTGAGCTTGATGGCCACCGGGATTTTTATGGCTTGCCTGACGGCCAGCAGAATATCCAGATAGGTTTGTTCAACTTCAGCGGCGCTCAGCGTCATATCTGTAGGAATATAATAAATATTCAGTTCCAGTGCATCGGCTCCAGCATCTTCCATCCGGTGGGCAAAATCTGTCCATCCACCTATCGAAGTGCCATTCAGGCTGGCGATAATCGGGATGTCCACCGCTGCTTTTGCCTGTTGAATCAGCCGTAAATAGGATTCTGTTCCGGCATGATACTCTTGTGGTTCAGGAAAATAGGTCTGGGCTTCGGCATAACTCTCCGTACCGTAGAGCAGATAATGACTCATCGCTTCACGCTCGTGGCGAATCTGCTCTTCAAATAACGAATACAGCACCACTGCGCCCGCGCCCGCGTCCTCCATACGCCTGATATTGTCAATACTTTCTGAGAGTGGCGAAGCCGACGCGATTAATGGCGAACGCAGCGGCATCCCCAGGTAAGTGGTCTCCAGGTTCATTGGGGTTTCTCTCCGTTCCCATTAAGCGAATAAGGACGTGCAGCCAGATACTCATACAGCGCCCAGCGTGTATCAACATCCTGTTGGGCTTCTTCAAATAGTGCTTTTGCAACTTCCGGTTTGCTCATTTCCAGCATTTTGAAGCGATGCTCCATATTCAGGAATTCTTTCACAGGAATTTTCGGCGGGCGCGAGTCCAGTACTAGAGGGTTTTCACCATGCCGGGCACGGTCTGGATGATAGCGATACAGCGGCCATTGCCCGGTGTCTACCGCCGCTTTCTGGTTCTTCATAGCAGTCGCCATATGGATGCCATGTGCGATACAATGGCTGTACGCGATAATCAGGGATGGGCCATCATAGGCCGCCGCTTCCAAAAGTGCCCGCAGCGTCTGCTCATCCTTCGCACCCATCGCCACCCGCGCCACATAGATACTGCCATAACTCATCGCCATGAGTCCCAGGTCTTTCTTGGCTGAGGGTTTGCCTCCAGCAGCAAATTTGGCGACTGCGGCGCGCGGTGTGGCCTTCGACATCTGCCCACCCGTGTTGGAATAAACTTCCGTGTCCAGTACGATGACATTCACATTTCGCCCGCTTGCCAGTACATGATCCAGCCCGCCAAAACCAATGTCATAAGCCCAGCCATCACCACCGATGATCCACACATCTTTTTTCACCAGCATGTCTGCCAGGGCCATAAGCTGCCGCATTTCCTGGTTTTGGGTGCTGTCGGGCTGTATCGCCGATAAACGTTCTTTAAGCAGTTTTACCCGCTGGCGCTGCTCAAAGATGCCGGCTTCATCGCTCTGGTCAGCGCTCAGCAAAGCGTCTGCCAGTTCAGTGCCAACAGCTCCGGCGATCCGCATCAGCAGTTCACGTGCGTATTCAGCTTGTTTATCCAGCGATACCCGCATCCCCAGGCCGAACTCCGCATTATCCTCAAACAGCGAGTTCGCCCAGGCGGGGCCACGTCCTTCGGCATTCTTTGACCAGGGGGTTGTGGGCAGATTGCCACCGTAGATCGATGAGCAACCAGTAGCATTTGCCACCACAATACGATCGCCAAAAAGCTGGGTGATGAGTTTGATATAGGGTGTTTCTCCACATCCTGAACAGGCACCGGAAAACTCGAACAACGGTTGCTGTACCTGCTGCTGCCGGATACTGGACACCTTGATATCTCGGCGATTGGTCTCCGGGATACTGAGGAAGAAATCCCAGTTTTCACGCTCCTGCTGGCGGAGCGGCGGTTGTGGCTCCATATTAATTGCTTTAAGGTTCACGGCTGATTTGTTCTTGACCGGGCACACATCCACGCAGATGCCGCAGGCGGTGCAGTCCTCTGGCGCGACCTGAATCGTGTATTTCATCCCTTCCCACTCACGGTCACGCGCATCGACGGCTTTGAACGTGTCTGGCGCATCTGCCAGGATGGCAGGCTCATAGGCTTTGATACGAATCACCGCATGAGGGCAGACCATCGCACACTTGCCACACTGAATGCAGATATTCGGGTCCCATACGGGAATTTCATCCGCCAGGTTCCGCTTTTCCCACTGTGCCGTGCCTGTGGGATACGTGCCATCTATCGGCAGCGCGCTCACGGGCAGCTCGTCGCCCCGATGCGCGATCATAGCACCCAGCACGTTGCGCACAAAGGCAGGGGCAGCATCCGGCACGGGGGACAGCATTGGAACAGCGCTGCTGACGGTATCCGGTACGTCTATCTCAAAGAGATTATCCAGGGTACTGTCCACCGCGCGCAGGTTCATCGCTACGATTTGTTCGCCCTTGCTGCCATAGGTCTTTTCGATGGACTTCTTGATCGCGTCAATCGCTTCAGCACGCGGCAACACACCAGAAATCGCAAAAAAGCACACCTGCATTACAGTGTTGATGCGCCCTCCCATACCGCTTTCCCGTGCGACTTTGTAGGCATCAATCACATAAAAGCGCAGCTTCCTGGCGATGATCTGCTCCTGTACCGCAGACGGTAGAAAATCCCACACGGAGTCGGCTTTGTGTGGGGTATTCAGCAGGAACACGCCGCCGGGCACGATATCGCTCAGCATATTGTAGCGTTCCAGGAATATCGGCTGGTGGCAGGCCACAAAGTTAGCTTTTGTCACCAGATAAGTTGAGCGGATGGGCTTTGGCCCGAAGCGCAGATGCGAGATGGTCATCGACCCGGACTTTTTGGAGTCGTAGACAAAATAACCCTGCGCATAATTTTCCGTATTTTCGCCAATGATCTTGATGGAGTTCTTGTTTGCCCCCACCGTACCATCTGCCCCCAGGCCATAAAACACCGCCCGCACGACTGAATCGGGTTCAATTGAGAATTGAGGATCATAATCGAGACTGGTGTGGCCTACGTCATCATGGATGCCTACCGTAAAATGATTTTTAGGTGCAGGCTGTGCCAGATTA